>NZ_JBRREG010000024.1:0-51092 GCF_056760155.1 Stenotrophomonas sp. STEN022 | reverse complement strand
CAACTGTTCGGGTTGAAGGGGAGTTTGGAGTGCGGCGCCCCAACTCCTACACGTGCTTCTGGGCACCGCGACGTAACGGGCTGCCGCACTCCGCTCTCAACCACAATCTACCCGGCTGGCAGACACAAGCGGCGTAAGCCGCGAAGCCACCAAACTGAAACGCCTAATCGGTGCATGCATCCAGCGATGCCAGCTGGCAGCGAACGAACTGATCAACAAACGCGCAGAACGTGATCATTGCGCCGAACGTTCCGATAGACAGCTCGTGGCATGAAGCCACCACACCGCGCGACGAAGCAGTTGCATGTTGCATGCAGAGATCACACCAACTTCGTGCTCGCCTCGCAGCCGACCACGATGCCAATTCATACCGATGAATTGGCAAGTCGAAGACATCACTGCATGCCAATCAGTGCGGAAGCGCACACCTGTTCACCCGCATATTTTCACCTCGTATCTGCATAGATGACTGCGCACATCACGCATTGGCCCATCAAATTCAACGGCATTCCTTGAGCTTGCTGAATTCAAGCCGCAACGCTGCTCATTCAAGCACCTTCACAGTTCATTTATCTGTGCAAACGTCAGCTGAAAGTGCATCACGCTGCTCTGCAAAAACGTAGCTATATTCGAGATCCCCCAAACGTAGGAGGAAGTGGAATGTTCATGACAAAGCAGAAAATGGTGATGGCGCGTACGCTCGGCGTGGCAGTCGTCGTCATGAGCCTGGCGTCCTGTGCAACCTATAAAGAAGAGTTCGCAGGGATCAACTCACGCCTCGACCAACTCGACACGAGGGTGCAGGGCGCAGCACAGAGCGCCGAGTCCGCCAATCAGTCCGCACAGCAGGCCAACCAACGGCTGGATCAAATTGAAGGTCGCGTCCAGCAACTCGAAAGGGCACCACGCCGCACACCGCGCGGTTGACCGCTCCGCTCGATTCATGATGAATATCTGAATTCAGGATCCGGTGGCCTTTACCGGCCACTGGTTTCCTCCTCTCAGTCAGTCTTCATTGCAAGGAACCGTCCCATCCGTACGCACACCTACCCTGCAATCCTCGCTGCCCTTAGCGTGCTGGCGTTCGCGAGCATCGACGCGGCCAGCGCCAAGGATGCGACCGTGCAACAAACGGCAAGCGCCGTCGATCAACTTCCGCCAGATCAAAAGGTGTCGGACACGGTGATCGAACTTGCCGGCTGGGTTGTCGCAAGCAAGGACAACCAGGGCTATCCCTTCGCGATCATGGACAAGGCCGCTGCACAGATCCTGGTGTTCAGTGGCGACGGCCGACTGCGCGGCGCCACGCCTGGACTGTTTGGCTCGGCAACCGGCGATCACGTAGCCCCCGGCGTCGCTGGCCTCGCACTGCGCGAGATTCCGGGCCGCGACCGCACCACACCTGCAGGTCGTTTCATCGGCGGCTTCGGCCCCTCGCTCGATGCGGGGCGCGTGCTGTGGGTGGATTACGATTCCGCGGTCTCCATCCATCCCACCGCTACCGGCGTACCGGCCGAGCGACGCGCAGAGCGCCTCGCATCGGCAACGCCGGACGACAACCGTGTCACCCACGGCTGCATCAACATCGCGCCGGACTTCTACGAGCAGATCGTCAGCCCGACATTCGAGCGCGGCGGCCTGTTCTACATCCTGCCGGACAAGGACAGCCTGGAAGCGACCTTCCCGGAGTTCGCAAAGAGTCGCGCCGCCGGGAAAGACAGCGAAGACAAACACGCAGGGCGCTGAAGAAGGTGCCCTGCCTGCGTATCCGCATCAGCAGCGAGAGGCTCCTTCTTTTGCAGGAGCGGCGTAAGCCGCGAAGCAAGCACCGCCTACCGACCTACCAATGCAACAGAATCAATCCACAGTCCTATCAACGAAACCGCGCGTATAAGGCAACACTTCAAGACTACGACGATCCACCTGCGCCAAAACCTCGTTGAAACCAAACGCAGGCTCCCAACCCAAGGCCCGCCGCATAGCGGCATTGTCGTAAACCCGATCAATGACCGAAGGCAGCGGCCAACCACGCCGCTCATGCTCGGCAACCAACTCCGGGCAACGCAGACGCAGCACTTCAACTGCATCACACCCCAACTGCTCAAGGTCTTCGCGCTGAAACGGCGTAGATCCGCTGACGACGAATTTACTGAAAGAACCAGCCGGCAACGCCAACGCCGCCACATGAGCATCAGCAACATCGCGGACATCAATACCGCGATGCAGGCGCAGCACCGACATCTGATCCGCAGGCTGCGGGAAACAGCGCGACATGCGGATGACGCTACGTGTCAGCCCTGCACCGGACCAGTCGGCCAGAATCTGCTCTGCTTCCAACTTGGTGCGGTGATACACCGTCTTGGGCTGCGGCATCACGGATTCGTCGATCCACGTGCAACCCTGCTCGGCGACAGCATCGCCATACAGTGCGGTGGTACTGGTATAGACCACCTGCTTCACCCCCGCCTGCTGTGCAGCCTCCAGCAACTGCTGCACACCCGCCACATTGACCCGCTCGAATTCGCGATCAGATACCAGGCCGACATGCGGCGCATGGTACGAAGCGGTGTGGAAAACCACATCCACGCCCTGCAACGCCGAGCGCAGCAATCGGCTATCGGTGAAATCACCAATAAGCGACGAGCAGGAGAAAGGGGAGCGATCGAGGCCAACAGCCTCATGGTTTGCTGCAATCACGTTGTAGATTGCGCGGCCAATTCGGCCTGAACTACCGGTGATAAGAGCTTTCACGGAAAAGTGCGTCTGGCGCCCGGGATCTGCCGGGATGGAGGCATCGTATATCCCTTGCTGCATCGGCGGCTAGTTGGGGACAAACATGCCAGTACGTTGCCGGCCGAGAGCGGACGGCTGGGGGTCTATTGCACTTAGGTTTAATGCAGTCTGACCTTTGCTTCGCCAGATACGCTCTCGCAGCTAAAATGACGTTGGGTAGGAGACGCTTGGGCCTAGTCGCTGTCAAACTAAGCCGCCAAGCGGAAACCGCTTCGCGGCTCGGCTTGGCCTCCGTGCTCCCAGTGGTTGCGTCTGGCCAATTTGGGTGCCTCAGTTATGGCCGATAAAAATAACTACTTGCTGGCCATGGCCAATCAATTCTACTCGTCAATCAATCGATGAGTGCAACATAGGCAATGCAAGACTAAAGTATTTATCGAAGGTCAAGAACACTAGTGGCGACGTCGATTGTCTGCTCTCGATGTGTCACGAGCAGAACTCCGACGCCGATCTCTCTTAAGTTCGCGAAAATCTGCCTTTCCGTATCAATGTCGACGTTGGCTGTCGCCTCGTCGAGTATATATACGCGCACCCTTGTAGAAAGCTCTGGCCAGCAGGATGCGCTGGCGTTGCCCCGCAGATAGATTTTTGCCGCTCTCTGATACTGCAGTCCTTATGCCCATTGGCATCGAGCGCACATCGGAATCCATGCACGCGATTGAAAGTGATAACCAGGCCCTATCCAAATTTGGCTTTGGACTATACATGGTAACGTTCTCCAGTATCGTGCCCGCCACTAGTTGATCATCTTGAAGGACGATGCCCAACTGTTCTCTGATTTGGCGCAAATTGACTTGGGAGCTCGGGACCCCGTTGTACTCAATAACGCCGGTGAGCTGGGGAAGTAGGCCCGCCACAACTTTCATAAGCGTAGATTTTCCGGCCCCCGACTTTCCGCGTACAACAACAAAGTCTCTGGCCCCGACAGAGAATGTCGCATTATTGAGTAGAATCGGATCCTTTGGTGAAAATCTAAAGCCCAGTCCTCTAGCCGCTATGCTTTGCAATGGCTCGAGAAGCGCCCCACCCTCACCAGTTTCGGGAGTCTCTAATGCAATCTCCGAAATGCGTCCAGAATGGAGTTCAGTTAATCTCCAGCTGATAAGCTGATCAATTACGAGCCCAGACCTTCTAATGAACTGGGTAGAGTAGGCGCTAAGCGCAAAAATTGCACCTATAGATAGCTTGTTTTCCATCACGGAATCAATGGCTAAGTACATCACTGCAATGCCAGTAAATGAAACTCCAAACGCCTCAACAGCATTGACGTGGATGTTAAAAGTAGCGGATCTGTACGTGTTATCAAGCAAAGATTTCAGTTTTCGCGCCCACCGTTCCTGAAGAAATGATTCGGCGCTGGATGATTTGATAGATTGAATTCTCGATATCACCTCAAGTTTGAAGGAGCTCTCATCAACCTCGGCCTGGAGCTTGCCCATGGCTAGCAATAGATTCTTTGGAACCACAATCACCTTGAATATTGAGATTGCCAAAGCAGCAGCAATTGTCACAACGCCAATGTCGACTGAGTAATAGAATACGAATGCGATCATCGCAACAGACATCGCTCCGTCAACTGCGACATTAATGCATGACGCACTTACAAGGTCGCGAATGGGTATTATTGAGTCAAAACGAAGCAGAGTGTCTGCAGCCCTTCGCCTGTCAAACCAAGGCAATGGAAGGCGCAGCATGTGATCAAAAAGCCGTCGAGTAAGATTCCAGCCAACATTATAGGAGATGATCTGAGACACTGTCCCTCGAAGTATCTCACATATGCAGTTGAAACCCGCAACTAGCACAAAGCCCATGGAAAGTACTAGCAATAACTTGGCGCCATCCGGGCCGATTGCCTCATCAACAGCGAGTTGTGAATAGTATGGCGCCAGAATAAGGCAAACTTGAATCACGACCGAAAGTATTAGTGTCTGTATGACAGCACTCGCTGAAGCATCATGAGGGCTCAAGGTCTTCAGTATGCTAATTTCCCCGCGTTTTCGGCGTTTCTTGAAGCTGGGCATTGCTGAAACACAGAGTGCGATACCGGTGAATTTCCTTTCAATCTCGCTCGGTGAATACCATTTAATTGTTCCCCCGGGATCCGCAATTAAGACGGCCCCTTTACGTACAGCCTTAGCAACAACGTAGTGGTCCATCTCCCAGTGCAGAATTGCGGGAAGCTGCAAGCAGGCCATCTCGCCCACTTCTAATCTATAAGCCGAACTAGAAACGCCTTCTTCAAAAAGCACCGCCATCAGATCTTCAACGGCCATGCCTCGATCCGAACAGCGGTGCTTCGATCGAAGCTCAGCGAGTGATGAAGCTCTACCAAGCTCGGAGAGGATCATTGCAATGCAACTCATCCCGCATTCGTTGTGCTCAGATGCAACATGGCTTGGATCAATTATCAGACGCGAAAGCATTGCCAATTATCACTTCCTTATGTTCTGACCAATCGGGTCTGCGCGAGAAGTCGTTTCAAGAAATCCACTTCACTTCAACGATTAAGCTGCACACGCAGATGTTGCTATGCCCATCGCCAAGATGTCTGCATTAAGGAAATCATGTAGCTCCAGGTATTATATTGAGGACAGCCAGCCGTCTGGTGGGAAAGACTCTCCGTCAGAAAAGCATGGGTACCCCGAATCAACGGAGTACCCACGCTTCCAAAAAGATGCTACCTAGAAACCACCCTAAAGTTTACTGATTGCGTGCAATCCCTTCGATCAGGCCGTGCGACTATACTCACAACGACGTCTCCATAGAAAACGTATTTGAAAATTTCATCGCCATGACTTGGCGTTAAGGACCGAACAGCTCCCACCTTCTCCACCAAACGAGGATGATTGATGCATGCGTTCTCATCAATCAGAACATGAATGACTTTCACTGATCCGTTGGGCGAAAGCTCGCTCACCACCTTGGAGGGAGCTTCTGTACCTTCAAGATTTACCATGATGTTATTCTGGAGCGAGCCAGATCTAATCATATAATCACTAACTGCAGTCAAGTCTGGTGATTTCCCAGCTAAGTCAATGGCTTGTTCAAGCGATTTTCCAGCCGCAGACTGCCTCGCAACTGATGAGCCGCAGCTACTGAAAACGGGAGCCATCATAAGCATAATAATGCTGAGTCTGGGCGCAATGAAGATCACCAAATACTCCTAGGGCTTCCATCCCACGATTGGATGTACTTATCGGTCATATTCACCTTCCCATCACCATTGAGATCGACGGCGCCGGGTCCGCTCCATGAATAATTTAGAACCATATCCTTGTATTGCTGCAGGAGCGTGTCCACGTTTTTGTGGGAAGTGAAGGAGTTCCATGCCGATGTTAGCTCTCCGTCACTTCCATAGCCGGAGTTTATTATATCCCTAACCCCTCCGGCCTCTAGCTGACTAGAGATAAGCATCTGGTTCATCATACTCCGAGCCTCTCCCGCGGCTAGCAGATCAACGTACTGATTCACGGTGTATGCAACAGAGGCGAACAAGTTGAGGTGTGAGATCGCATGACCCATCTCATGGGAAATGCTAGAGATCAGCATTCGGGCCTGATATTCAATATCACTGGCGTCCCCGCTGCTAAAATAGGACATCGTTGCCGCATTGATTTGTATGACCTTTTCATTGGGATCAAATCGAGCGGCAACGTTCAGATTTTGCGTTACATCGATAGAGTATCCCGCCTGCATGAGTGCTGCCATCTGCTCTGTCGCGGTGGGTGACGCATACACCAAGGCTTTCACCGTATCCGGCAGCTTCTGGAACTCAGTACTGAGTACAAGCACCACAACTGGATCCAGCGTAATCACGCCGCCATCGTCGGGACCGAGGGGGGGGCTGTGATGTATGCTCTTCACCGCCCTTTTGGCCGCCCCCGATATCCGAGAACATCGCATACAATGCCATGGAGCTTCCTGACGTATCAGAGCTTTTAGGCGCTGTTACCGTGATTCTCGGGAGGTTTGTGGTGCCGCCCCAAACATTCTTGACTTCATCCTGTGTAAGTAATCGCATATATTCCCTTTTATGGTAGATCGTTTGAATAACGAATCAAGAAAGATGCGGGATGGTCCAGGCTCTTTATTTCGCCAGGAGGCTGAGCGCGCTGTCACTCAGCCGATCGGTGATATAACACACTTCCCTGTGGCGCGCACCTGGCATTTAACGGTCACGCTGCTTTTAATTGCAATCCTGTCGATTTTCTTTCTTGGATTCGCTAGCGTTTCCAAGAAGGCAAGCATGCAAGGAACCGTGATCCCGAAGAATGGCACACATCGAGTTACGGCTGATCGCCCTGGGATAGTTTCAGGTGTCTCTGTCTATAACGGGAACCTTGTAAAGCCAGGAGACTTATTGCTTTCTATTTCCTCCGACAGGATTGCGGTTCCCGGCGAATCCAGCACTCAATCGCTCGTTTCGATTAACAAGGGTCTGAGCGTACTAGCAACCGGCGAGTCAGATGCCCGGATTGCGATGATAGAATCTCGCATCGATCAGGCAAGGCAGGCGCTGGATGCCACCAGAATTGAAGCCAATGGACTTAAGGAGAGCCTCGATTTGCAAGAGCGGAGGATCTCGCTGGCCCGAGAAACGTTGGAGAGTGGTCAGATATTGGAATCACAGAAATTGATATCTACATATGAGCTTAGGCAGCTAGAAGAGAATGTGTTACGCCTTAGTCAAGACCTGCTTTCTCTACGGCGACAGCGCGTTTCTTCGCTTTCAAGCATTGATCAGCTCAATTCTCAGATCCGTTCAATGATGGCGGAACAGAAGCTTGCAGCAAGGCAACGAGATACGTCCTTGGCGGAGCTGGAGTCTCGAAAAATCTCCCTTATCTCGGACGGTGCCTCCGCGATTACCTCCCCGATCCAAGGAAGGCTTACTGCCTTCAAACTTAGAAGCGGTGACCGCGTTTCTTCCGAGCAAACTATAGGCTATATCGTCCCTATTGATAGCGAGCCGCTTATCGAGCTCTGGGCTCCGTCAAAAGCCATAGGTGGAATTAGGATAGGTAGCCCGGTAGCTCTAATGTACGATGCATATCCGTTTCAGAAGCACGGGCTCTCATACGGTAAGATTATAAGTGTCGATAGCTCACCGACAGATATTTTTGATCTGCCGGCTCAGTTTCAGCGTGACGAGGCGCTGTATCGCCTTGTTGTGCGACCTGATTCAGATAAGACTCCAACAGGAGCGGATCTCATGCCGGGCATGCGCCTTACTGCGGACGTTACGTTGGAGCGCAGGACATTTCTTGATCTCATTTTTCAGCCGTTTCGAAGTACGCTGGATCGATTGGGCGAAGAGTAGTATGCATAGTGCTAGTTGGGTGCCGGATCGGGCAGATGCTGATTGGCGCGGATCGACGGGGTTGATGCGTTCTTGCAGTACCTGACCTGCGTCGTGGTTGTCCTGGACGAGACGGGCAAGCCGCAGGACGCCATCGTTTCCTATCCCTCCCGATTGGAGCTGACCGATCAGGAGAAGCAGATGATTCTTTCTGTTCAATGGACGCCGGCACAGCTTGGCGGGCAAGCGCGGCCCTCGCTGGTGTCCATCGATTTCGAGGTCCGCTGACGCGAGTTCAGTCGGTAACGACCCACAGTTTCAACGTGGACGTTGAAGCTCAGGCCGCGCAATGCAACCCATAGGTTGCATTGCGCATGGGCAACTTATCCGTTGCCCGCTCAGACCGCCTGCACGATATGCAGCGCCTTCGGATTACGCCACGTTGCCAGCAAGGTCGCCTCGCGGGCCTTGGCTTCGTGCAGGTGCGCTTCCTTGACGTGGCCATAGCCGCGGATGTGCTCGGGGATGCTGGCGATATCCACTGCCAGTGCCAGCCGGCGTGCATCCAGCCCACTGATCAGCTCCTGCAGGGTCTTCTCGTAGTCACTGACCAGCTGACGCTCGCCGCGGCGTTCCTCGGTGTAACCGAACACGTCGAAGCGGCCGCCGCGCAGGCCCTTGAACTTGGCCAGCAGGCCGAAGGCCTTGAACATCCACGGACCGTATTCCTTCTTCTGCAGCCGGCCGTGTTCGTCGCGCTTGGCGAACAGCGGCGGGGCAAGGTGGAAACGCACCTGGTAGTCGCCTTCGAACTTCTCTGCCACACGCTTGGCGAAGTCGCCGCTGGTGTACAGGCGGGCCACTTCGTATTCGTCCTTGTAGGCCATCAGCTTGAAGAAGTAGCGCGCGGCGGCTTCGCTCAATGCGGTGCTGCCCGGGATCGCTTGTTGCTCGGCCTTGCGCACGGCATCGATCAGCGTGCGATAACGATTGGCGTAAGCAGCGTCCTGGTAGTCGGTGAGGAAGCTGCTGCGGCGTGCGATCAGTTCGTCCAGCGAACGCGACAGGTGCGCATCGTCCAGCGATGCGAACGCGGCTTCGCCGCTGGTCCGGCTCGCGGCGGGCAGGCCACGCACATCCGGTTCGTTGCCCGGGTTGCGCGGTGCTGATGGTGCGCCGGCTTCGTTGCCTTCCCATTCGCCCGGCGGCAGTTCGCGCAGCGCGGCCGGCTTGCGCTCGGCATCGGTCGGCGCGTTGCGCACCAGGCCGGCGGCCTGCTGCACGGCCTGCGGATCGATCGCGGCCAGGCGGCCCCAGGCGAACGCGGTCTGGTTCATGGTGACAGCGGCGCCATTGAGCTCCACCGCGCGCATCAGCGATTCCAGCGACAGCGGCACCAAGCCCTGCTGCCAGGCGAAGCCGAGGATGAACAGGTTGGAGGCAATCGCATCGCCGAGCAGGGCGGTGGCCAGCTGGGTGGCATCGAGCAGGATCGGGTCGCGGCCGCCCAGTGCCAGCTTCACCCCGGCAATGATGTCGGCGGCCGGGAACTGCATGTCCGGGTGCGTGGTGAAGGTGCCGGGCATCGCTTCGTAGGTGTTCAACACCACCTGCGAGCGCTCGCCGCGCACCTTGGACAGCGCCCAGTAGTCGTTGACCACCACCATGTCGCAGCCCAGCACCAGGTCGGCCTCACCGGCGGCGATGCGCACCGCGTGGATGTCGGCCGGGCGGTTGGCGATGCGGATATGGGTGGTGACTGCGCCGCCCTTCTGCGCCAGACCGGTCTGGTCGAGCACGCTGGCGCCCTTGCCTTCGAGATGGCCGGCCATGCCGAGCAGCGCGCCGATGGTCACCACGCCGGTGCCGCCGACGCCGGTGATCAGGATGTTCCAGGGCTGCGCGAAATCGGTGCGGAAGGTTGGTACCGGCAGGTTGTCGAGCAGGCTGGCCGAACTGCTCTTGCTGCCCTTGCGCAGCTGGCCACCGTGCACGGTGACGAAGCTCGGGCAGAAGCCCGTGGTGCAGGTGAAATCCTTGTTGCAGTTGGACTGGTCGATATCGCGCTTGCGCCCGAATTCGGTTTCCTTCGGCAGCACGGAGACGCAGAAGCTCTTCTCGCCGCAGTCACCGCAGCCTTCGCAGACCAGCGAGTTGATCATGGTGCGCTTGGCCGGGTCGACGATCTTGCCGCGTTTGCGACGGCGGCGCTTCTCGGTGGCGCAGGTCTGTTCGTAGATCAGGATGCTGGTGCCCTTCACCGTGCGCAGCTGCTGCTGCACGGCGTCGAGCTCGGCGCGGTCGTGGAATTCCACATCGCTGGGGAACTCGTGGCGACGCGACTTCCACTTCTGGATGTCATCGGACAGCAGCACGATGGTGTGCACGCCTTCCGAACGCATCTGGTGGGCGATCTGCGGCACGGTCAGGGTGCCGTCCACCGGCTGGCCGCCGGTCATCGCCACCGCATCGTTGTAGAGGATCTTGTAGGTGATGTTGACGCCAGCGGCGATGGCCTGGCGGATGGCCAGCGAGCCGCTGTGGAAATAGGTGCCGTCGCCGAGGTTCTGGAACACGTGCTCGGTGTCGGTGAACGCGGCTTGGCCGGCCCAGGTGACGCCTTCGCCGCCCATGTGGGTGAAGGTGTCGGTGTCGCGGTCCATCCACGTCACCATGTAGTGGCAGCCGATGCCGGCCAGCGCACGCGAGCCTTCCGGCACCTTGGTCGAGGTGTTGTGCGGACAGCCGGAGCAGTAATGCGGCACGCGCGGGAACTGTGCGCGCGGCAGCGCCATCTCGGCTTCCTTGACGTCCATCCAGCGCAGGCGTTCTTCGATGGATTCGGTGTTGAAGAAACGCTGGATGCGACGACCGATCACGCCGGCAATCGTGGCCGGGGTCAGCTCGCCGGTGGACGGCAGGATCCACTCGCCCTGCTCGTCGTACTTGCCGACGATGGACGGGCGCGCGCCCCAGTTGGCCGGCCAGTTGTAGAAGTATTCCTTCATCTGTCGTTCGATGAAGGCCTTCTTCTCCTCTACCACGACGATGTCTTGCAGGCCGCGGGAGAACTCACCGATGCCCTGTGGCTCCAGCGGCCAGGTCATGCCCACCTTGTAGACGCGGATGCCGATGTCGGCGCAGGCCTTTTCGTCCAGACCCAGGTATTCCAGCGCCTGCAGCACGTCCAGGTAGCTCTTGCCGGTGGTGACGATGCCCAGCCGCGCCTGCGGCGAATCCATCACCATCTTGTCGATGCCGTTGGCGCGGGCAAAGGCCTGTGCCGCCTTCACCGCATAACGGTGCAGGCGCATTTCCTGCTCCATCGGCGGGTCCGGCCAACGGATGTTGAGGCCGGCGGCCGGCATGTCGAAATCTTCCGGCAGGATGATCTGGCGGGCGAACGGGTTGACGTCCACCGAGGCCGAGGACTCCACCGTCTCGGCAATCGTCTTGAAGCCGATCCAGCGCCCGGTGTAGCGGCTCATCGCCCAGCCGACCAGGCCCATGTCGAGGATGTCCTGCACGCCGGCCGGGTTCAGCACCGGCATCATCGCGCTGACGAACTCTTCCTCGCTGCCGTGGGGCAGGGTGGAGCTGCGGCAGGCATGGTCGTCGGCAGCCAGCGCCAGCACGCCGCCATGCTTGGAGGCACCGGCGGCATTGGCGTGCTTGAACACGTCACCGCAGCGGTCCACGCCCGGGCCCTTGCCGTACCACATGCCGAACACGCCATCGACCTTGGCACCGGGGAACAGATTGGTCTGTTGCGTG
Organism: Stenotrophomonas sp. STEN022; assembly: GCF_056760155.1. Classification (NCBI taxonomy): domain Bacteria; kingdom Pseudomonadati; phylum Pseudomonadota; class Gammaproteobacteria; order Lysobacterales; family Lysobacteraceae; genus Stenotrophomonas; species Stenotrophomonas sp. STEN022. The sequence continues at coordinate 39,226 of NZ_JBRREG010000024.1, read as the reverse complement.
CCCCAGACCATGGTCGCGCCCAGGTCTTCGTTGAGGCCGGGCACGAACTTCACCTTGGCCGCTTCCAGATGCTTGCGCGCGCGCCACAGCTCCAGGTCGAAGCCGCCCAGCGGCGAGCCGCGGTAGCCGCTGACGAAGCCACCAGTATTCAGCCCAGCCGCTGCATCGCGCTGCTGCTGCATCAAGGGCAGGCGTACCAGTGCCTGCACGCCGCTCAGGTAGATGCGGCCATCGGTGCGCGTGTATTTGTGTTCCAGGGTGTAATCGGAATCACGCACGCCGATCAGCGGATCGTTGGCGGAGGCAGGCGAGGTAAGTTCGGCGGTACTGGTCATGGCTGGCCCATTGCGGAAACGGCTGGCAGATGCCGACCGGCGGGGCCGGCGGCAGCCGCGGATTGTAGCAGCGGGGCTTTCATCACCCTGTAACCATGTCGCGCGTAGCGCCCGGAGCGGTTAGGATCGGGGCCGGGTGGGGGATAACTGTTTTATGGGGGTTGCAGTCATGGGGGTTACAAAGCGCGTGTTCGCTGGCGCACTGCTGCTGGCGGGCTTGCTGGTGGCAAACGTTCAGGCGCAAAGCCTGCCGAAGATCAACGAGTTCTATTTCGACGACGATGTCGCGGCCAAGCCGTTCCACGCCGTGCCGCCTGAACAGGCAGATGCGGTGGATCAGCTGATGAAGCTGCGCGAGCGCGGCCGCAAGGGTGTGGAAGCCACTGCCCAGTTGGCCAGCATCGCCTACCGCGATGGCCGCGACGAGCTGGGAGCCAAGCTTTACCAGGAAGCCATGGCCTCTGTAGCGGACACCTCCGTGCAAGCCCGGGGCCTGCGTTGGAACCACGGCTGGGATCTGTACCGTCGGGGCGCTGCGCAGGAAGCGCTGGACTACTGGACCAAAGCGGCCGAGGGCACCCGCGGCAATCCGTCGTGGCTGCCGCAAACGCTGGCGCTGGTGTTGTGGCGCCTGGACCGTAAGGACGAAGCCGTGGCCTGGTATGCGGCAGCCGTGCGCACCGAGCCGGGGCAATGGACCGAAACCACGGCCTATCCACAGCTGTTGCCGGCCTGGAATGATGCCGAGCGTACGCAGCTGGCCCAGGTACAGCAGGCGTGGGCGGCCAATCCGCCGGCGTGGCCGTAAGGCTGAAGTCGTAACGCGGTACCCGTAAGTGGCATCCGCCCTCGTGTTGATGCTGCAACAGGAGGTTTTGAGCCGGCGCTGATTCCCCCTGCGGGGCAGCCCGGCGCATGCTCGCATCATGGCATTCGACGCTTTCGCACTGATCCTGACCATGCTCGTGCTGGGCATGGTCTTCGCGCGCTTCCGGGTATTCCCGGACAACGCCGCCGACGTGCTCAACAAGCTGGTGCTGTACATCTGTCTGCCGGCAGCGGTGCTCACCTATGTGCCGCGCCTGCAGTTGGATGCCTCGTTGGTTGGCATCATGCTGACGCCGTGGCTGCTGATGCTGCTCACCCTGGCCTTGGTAAGCCTGGCCACGCGCCTGTTCGGTTTCGAGCGGCAGGTGCATGCAGTGCTGCTGTTATGCGTGGCGTTGTGCAATTCCAGCTTCATCGGCTACCCGATGGTGCGCGCGCTGTTGGGTGACCATGCTCTGCCGTATGCGGTGGTCTACGACCAGTTCGGCACCTTCGTGATGCTGTCCACCTTCGGCCTGTATGTGCTGGCGCGTTACAGCGGCGATACCCCGCCCAGCACCGGGCAGATCCTGCTGCGTATCGCCAGGTTCCCACCGTTGTGGGCGCTGATCTTCGCCGTGCTGGTGATGCCGGCATCACCGCCTGCATGGATCGCCGGGGCGCTGAAGAATGTGTCCGACGCGATGCTGCCGCTGGTGATGCTGGCGGTCGGTCTTACGATCCAGCTGCGGCTGTCGCGCGCTGAACTGGCGCCCTTGGGCGTGGGCTTGGTGCTCAAGCTGCTGGTGCTACCGGCAGCAGCACTGCCACTGTCGTGGGCGTTTGGCCTGCAGGGCGAAATGCTGCGGGTCAATGTACTGGAGAGCGCAATGCCGACCATGATCACTGCCGCCGCGCTGGCCATTTCACACCGGCTGGCGCCACGCTTGGCAGCGGCGATGGTGGGTTATGGCATTGTGTTGTCGTTGATCTCGCTGCCGGCTTGGGTGTGGGTGTTGGACCGGATTTCCTGATAAAAGCTGGTGACGGTGATGTCCACCGCGACAAATATTTCCAGGAAGGAGTTGGCTCATGAAGGGATGTACAGCATTCGTTCTCCTGTTTGTTGTGTTGTTTGGCGCTCCCAGCTTGGCCAGTGGCGCTCCCTCGGCGGTGCCTGCTTCCCAGCCGGAAGCGCCTGATTTCCACGCGGCGTTGCTGCAGCGGGCGCGGGAACTGGCAGCCAGTGGAAGGCCGCTGGAGTTGCTGGTGGCGTCTCGATTGGCGTACTCGCAGGAATTGGGGAGCTGTCCGCGTGCATCTGGACAGCCGTGCCAGAGCGATGTCTGGTTGGACCAGGCTATCCGGGAGGGGAGTGAGCAGCCGTTGATTGCACGCGCAGCGGTGAGTCGCTGCATCCATACCAAGCGCTGTGATATCGCTGCGGCGATACAGACATTACGAACGCGGGAGGCTGACGATGCAGTGGCGCAGCTGCTGCTGTGGCGGTTGGCGGTCGTGCGAGGCAGCGACGACGAAGCGGCACTGGCGTGGGCACGCGTCACACAGGCCACCCGTTATGTCGATGAGTACGCCGAAGGTCTTGATGTGCTCGATCGGATGACCCGTGGCTTGCTTCTGCCGCTGCCCGACGACGCGGTGCAGAGTAACCCTGATGAGGCGCGCCTGACGCTGGTGTACGCGTTGACCGCAGCGTTCTCGACGTCGGCGCTGGTTGATCTGCAGCGGCAATGCCCGGCACCGGCGGATGCGTCGCGCAGCGCTGGATGCCGGCATCTGCTGACACTGATGGCAAACAGCAGGGAAGTGCTTGCCAGTAGCTACGGAAGCGCGAGGATGCAGGTGTACGCGCTTGATGCAGCGGAGCGCGAGCATTGGCAGCAGCGTAGGCGTGAAGTGGCGTGGGTTCTAGAGAAAGCGAGCGCACTTCTGAGCGGTGGAACTGAACGCGGACCGGCACCGGACATGCAAGCATACCTACGCCAAAGCGTGGAATCAGGTGAACTGGGTGCAATGCGCCAGCTGTTGGCAGCAAACCACATTCAAGCCAAGCCGCCGGCCGATTGGCAGCCGACCATGTTGTCATCGAACTAGAAACAGGTAGTCCATGCTAATTGCATGCAATCTCGTAGTCCGGGTAAGCGCAGCGTGCCGTGGCTACGGCGCTGGTTGCAGGAGCGGCGTAAGCCGCGAAGCTGACTTTGCTGCAGTTCTTCGCAGCAATGCGATCTGATGCAGTGCGTGCTTCGCGGGCCTGCGCCGCTCCTACAAACTGGGTTTCCACGCGTAGTTGATGTGGCCGGGCGTACTGCGCTTACCCTGCTACAACAGCAGCTGAGCTTTCAGGCTACTTCAATCCGCCGGCACGGTGCGTTCGCGTGCCCAGTCGCGCAGCGATTGCACCTGCTCGGCCATCAGTACTGACAGTGGCCGTGTATTGCGGATCTCGGCCATCAACAGCTCGGTATCCAGCGGCTTCTGCTCGGCATGGGCGGCGTACAGTCCGGCGACCACCGCCTGCTCGATCTCGGCACCGGAGAAGCCGTCGCTGGCTGCCGCCAAGGCGGGCAGGGCGAACAGGTCCGGCTGCAGTTGGCGGCGCTGCAGGTGCAGGTGCAGCAGCTCGACGCGGGTGTCGGGTGAGGGCAGGTCGACGAAGAAGATCTCGTCGAAGCGGCCCTTGCGCAGCAGTTCGGCTGGCAGCTCCTGCACCTGGTTGGCGGTGGCGACTATGAACACCGGCGCCTTGCGCTCGGCCATCCAGGTCAGCAGGTAGCCAAGCACGCGGCGTGAGACGCCGCCGTCTTCGCCGCTGCTGGCCAGACCCTTCTCGACTTCGTCTATCCACAGCACGCAGGGCGCCAACTGCTCGGCCGAGGCAAGCGCGTCGCGCAGGTTCTTCTCGGTCTCGCCGTGGTACTTGTTGTACAGCGTGCCAAAGTCCAGCCGCAGCAGCGGCACGCCGAAGCCGGCAGCGGTGGCCTTGGCCAGCATCGACTTGCCGCAGCCCTGCACGCCGAGCAGCAGCATGCCCTTGGGCGGGTCCAGCCCGGGCGGGGCGTTGCCGGAGACGAAGACCGTACGCCGTTGCTCGATCCAGCGCTTGAGCCGGCGCGCACCGGCCACGTCGCTGAAACGGGCCGAGTCGTATTCGTAATGCAGGTGGCCGCTGCGGTTGAGCAGCTCGAACTTGAGCTTGGCCAGCTGCGGCAGGTCATCGGCTTTCAGCGCGCCATCGGCGAAGATCAGTTGGCGGGCGATGCGGCGGGCGTCGGTCATGCTCAGACCGCGCAGGTTGCGCAGGATCTGCTGCACGGCCTCCTGGTCCACCTCGACCCGTCGCCCGCCGTTCTCCTGGGCATAGCTGGCCGCTTCCTCGCGCAGCATCTTCAGCAGTGCGTTGGCATCGGGCAGGCGTGGGTTGAAGCGGGTCGCCAGCGCTTCCAGCTCGGCTGGCAGCTCGACCTTGGCGCCGACCAGTACCACCACGTGGGGCTGGCTGTGGCGGCGCTGGATGATGTCGCGCAGCAGCCGTTGGTGGCTGGCGTAGCCCAGGTAGGGGTGGAAATCGAGCAGCAGGTAGATGCCGCGCTGGTCGGCCTCCTGGATCATGCGCAGGGCCGCGCTGGCATCAGGCGGGCCAACCGCCTCGTCCTCGCGGTCCATGTCGATGCGGCGCAGGCCCTCGGTGATCGACCACCGGTACAGGGACCGCCACACATGCATCAAGGCTTCGCGGAACAGGCCCACGATGCGGGTCTCGTCCTGCGTTTCGATGACGATCAGCGGCGTGTTGGCGCGGATCAATGCGGTCAGGTCCTGCAGCTCGCTCATGGTGGTTCCAATGCCGGGGGCGACACGATAACAAAGCCGCAGGCCTTGCCGGGGTGGCGTCCTCACCGGATGACTACCTTTGGTAACGCAGGCCGGTGTACGCTGCGGGCAAGTCCCGCGAAAACGAGGCGTGCATGAAGACGATTCTGGTAGCCGGCTCCAAAGGCGGTGTCGGCAAGACCACCATCGCTACCCATCTGGCCGCACACTCGGCCTTGTCCGGCCAGGCAACGGTGATCGCCGACGCCGACCCGCAAGGCTCCAGCACCCGTTGGGCGCAACGCCGTTCCATTCTGGACAGCGCGGTGCTGCCGGTGGATGTGCATCGCAAGAAGAACTGGGAAAAGCTCATTCCCGACGGCGCCGAACAGGTCATCATCGATGCCCCGGCCGGTGCCTATGGCGAGGACCTGGAACGCTTCATCGACATCGCCGACGCGGTGGTGGTGCCGGTGTTGCCCTCGGCGCTGGATATCGAGGCCATCGTCGGCTTCCTCAACAGCCTGTCCAGGATCAAGCGCATCCATTCGCGGGCGGTGCCGGTAGGGCTGGTGCTCAACCGCACCAAGCCGTGGACGCAGACCTCGCAACAGGCCAGGCAGATGCTGGCCGAATGGCCGTATGAGGTTGTCACGCAGCTGCGTGACAGCCAGAGTTATGTGGTGATGGTCGGGCTTGGGCGCAGCCTGTTCGATTATCACTCTGCACAGGTACGCGAGCACCAGCAGGACTGGGAGCCGCTGCTCAAGTGGTTGAACAAGGTCTGATCAGGAGTACTAACCGACCATGCGTGAATTGATCCTGCTGCGACATGCCCATGCCGAACCGGCGGCCGATGGCCAAGCCGATCTCGACCGGCCCCTCTCACCGCATGGCTTGGCCGAGGCCGAGGCGGCCGGCCGTTGGTTACAGGAACACAAATTGGTACCGGACCGGGTGCTGTGCTCGCCGGCGCGTCGCACCCGCGAGACCCTGGAGGCGGTGCTGGAGCGCACCGGCTACGTCGAGCAGCGCCTGGAAGAGCGGATCTACGATGCCGCACCCGGCACCCTGGCTGCGCTGCTGGACGAGCATAAGGAAGTCGAGCGCCTGCTGGTGGTTGGTCACAACCCCGGGCTGGAGCAGCTGGTGGCATTGATGCACAGCGGCCAGTCCGGCGATTACCGTGGCATGCCGCCGGCATCGGTGGCGGTGCTGTCACTGCCGATGGAGGCGGCGATAGAGCCTGGCATTGCCCGGCTGACCGAATTCTGGTGGCCCTGAGCCCATGGCGGCGGCGCGGTATGGGCTGCTGCTGATTCTGTTGATGCTGGTTGGCTCGGCTGTTGCAGCCGAGCCACTGCATTTCGACACGGCGCATTCCCGGTTTGGTTTTGAGATACGTACCCGTTTTGGGCAAAAGGTGGAGGGCGTCTTTCCGCGCTTTGAGGGCTGGATCACGGTGCTGCCCGATGGCCGCCACCAGGTGCGGCTGCGCATGTACAGCGAATATGTGGAGATCCCCGACAGGCCGCGCTACACCGGCTGGATACGCGGCGAGGACTTCTTCGATGCTGCGCGTTATCCGGTGGTGGAGTTCGATTCCGACCCTTATGACCCGCGGTTGACCGAAATCGGTGGCGATGTACAGGGGCGCTTGTCGATCCGTGGCATCAGCCGGCCCGAAGTAATGCGCCTGGCAAAACCTGAATGCGCACGGCCCGGCTATGATTGCGACCTCGTCAGCCGCGGCACCATCCTGCGCGGCCGGTATGGCATGGATAGCTGGCAGATGGCCCTGAGTGATCGAGTGATATTCGTACTGCGTACACGCCTGGTTGGCGCCCCCAAAAAGTGAAAGCTGTCCTTCGTATCCTGCCGGTGCTGGTGCTGCTGCTGGCCAGCGGTTGTGCTTCGCTGTCCAATCAGCAGCGTGAGCGTGCAGTAGGCATTGCCGTTGCCGCGCGTTCCGCCGTCGTTGACTGCGACCAGCCCGATCGCTGTGCGCTGGATTCGCCTCTGCGTGCGCTCGGCGGCAAGGCCATCGCCGAGTCCACCGCACAGGCGCCGAGGCACTACGCCACCATTGTCGACGAGGGTGAGCTGTCGCTGATCGCGCGGCTGAACCTGATCCGCAGCGCCACCCGAAGCGTGGACCTGCAGACCTATATCTTCGACACCGACGATAGCGCGCGGATGGTGATCGACGAACTGTTGGCCGCGGCCCGGCGCGGGGTCAAGGTACGGCTGCTGATCGACCAGCTCTCGGCCATCTCCGACCTGCAGATGCTTGGCGCCTTGTCCGGCGCGCATGCCAACTTCGAGTTGCGTGTGTATAACCCGGCGTTCGGCAAGGCCAAGCTCAATTACTTCGATTATGCCGGCAGCGTGCTGTGCTGCTTCCGCCGTTTCAACCAGCGCATGCACAACAAGCTGCTGGTGATCGACGATGTGATCGGCATGGTAGGTGGCCGCAACTACCAGGACGACTATTACGACTGGGACAGCGAGTACAACTTCCGCGACCGTGACGTGGTGGTGGCCGGGCCGGAAGCGCGTGAGATGGCGGCCAACTTCCAGGCCTTCTGGGAGGCACGCCGCAGTGTGCCGGCCGAGCGGCTGAATGACGTTGGCAAGACCTTGTTGAACGAGGGTGTGCCGGCACTGCCGCAGGCGGCATTCCGCCGTCCAGACCGCATCGCGCGGGTGGATGCGGAAGCGTCCGACCCGGGCTTCATCGAGCAGGCATTTGTCGACACCGCCTTGCCGGTAGGTGCGGTCAGCTATGTTGCCGACCTGCCGCGCAAGCACCGCCGTGAACGGGAGGCGCAGCCGCTCAATGGCCAGCATGTGACCGAACCGAAGTTGGATGCGCTGATCTCGCAGGCACAGACCGAAGTGCTGCTGCAGACGCCGTATCTGGTGCTGTCCAAGCCCGCGCAGGCGTTGTTCGAGGGGCTGCGCAAGCGAGAGAATCCACCGCGGGTGGTGGTATCGACCAACAGTCTGGCGGCCACCGACAACCCCATCGTCTATGCGCTGTCGTACAAGTACAAACGCCGCAACCTGCGCGTGCTGGGCTTCAACATCTACGAATACAAGCCGTTTCCGCTGGACGCGCCGATCGACTACGCGCAGCTGTTGCCAGCACCCTTGGACGGCGAACCGGCCGTGGCCCCCACCCGCAACCGGGTGATTGGTGGAAGTGCGGCTGGCAGCAATGTGCGCGGCAGCGGTTCCGGGCGCCGGCTCAGCGCCGATGGCAGCGAGGTCGAGCGCGAGGTGCTGCGTACCGAAACCCGGCCGTCGTTCCTGGGCACCCGAGCGGTCAACCGACCATTGCCGGTGACCCGCCGTGGTGCGCGCATGGGCCTGCATGCCAAGTCGTTGGTGGTGGACCGCCGCATCGGCGTGATCGGCACCCACAACTTCGATCCGCGCAGCGAGAACTACAACACCGAAGGCGCGGTGATCATCGAAGATCCGGCTTTTGCCGAGCAGCTGGCGCAGAGCATCCTGCGTGACGTGCATCCGGACAACTCCTGGGTGGTTGCGCCGCGCGAGAAGCCGCCGGTGCTGTCCGGCCTGAACTACAGTCTTGGCAAGGCCTCCGAAGCCCTGCCGATTCTGGATTTCTGGCCCTGGCGCTATGCCACCGACTACGCCTTCAAGCCGGGCCCGGATTGCCCACAGCCGCTGCGCCGACAGGACCCGAACTTCCACAACTGCTACACCGCGGTTGGTGACTTCCCGGAAGTCGACGTCGGTCCCAAGTGGGTGCTGGTACGCATGCTGACCGCGTTCGGCGCGGGGCTGGTCCCCATCCTCTGACCGTTCCATTTCCCTGACAGGTAGCTGCAATGAGCCAAGTATTCCGCGCGCCGGTTGACCTGCAGTTGGTCAACGAGCTGAGCCGCAACACGCTGATCGACCATCTCGGAATTGTCTTCACCGCTGCCGGCGATGATTGGCTGCAGGCGACGATGCCGGTGGATGCGCGTACCAAGCAGCCTTACGGTCTGCTGCATGGCGGTGCATCGGTAGTGCTGGCCGAGACCCTGGGCAGCAGCGCCGGCAATCTGTGCGTGGACCCGAGCCAGCAGGTGTGTGTCGGCCTGGAGATCAATGCCAACCATCTGCGTGCGGCGCGTAGCGGGGTGGTTACCGGTACCGCACGCGCGCTGCATGTGGGGCGCACCACCCAGGTGTGGGAGATCCGCATCGAGGACGAGGCCGGCAAGCCGGTGTGTATCTCGCGGCTGACCTTGGCGGTTGTGGCGGTTGTGGCGGTTGGGTGAGTGGGTGAGTGGTTGGTGGTTGGGGCTTCAAGCTAAGAGCTTGAAAGCCCACCTCCCCAACCCTCCGCTTGCCTGCGGCAAAGGGAGGGGGTAACGCTGCGCCCCCTCCCTTTCGCGCAGCGAAGGGGAGGGCCGGGGAGGGGTAACTGTTGCTTCCGTACCCGCACCCGCACCACAGCAACCTTCGGCTAAGCCAACACCGCCACCGGCAGATGCTCGCGCACCCAGTCGGCCAAGGCTGGCGCCGGGAGGGCCGGGGTGAAATGAAAGCCCTGCGCGATCTGGTAGCCCTGCGCGCCGAGCAGGCGCAGTTGCTCCAGACTCTCAACGCCTTCGGCAACCACCTTCAACTGCAGGCTCTGGCCGATGTGGGCGATGGCCTGGGTCAGTGCGCTGGCAACCTTGTCGGCCTCAATGCCGCGTACGAAGCTACGATCCAGCTTGAGTTCGCTGATCGGCAGCTGGCGCAGGTAACTGAGGCTGGAATAGCCGGTGCCGAAGTCGTCCATCGACAGCCGCACACCCAGTGCATGCACCTGGCGCAGCGTCTGCAGGGTGATCGGGTCACCATCCAGCAATACGTCTTCGGTGATTTCCAGGATCAGGTCCTCGGCGCTCAAGGATTCCTGCTGCAGGATCTGGCTGATGCAGTCCGTCAGCGCCACGCTGTGGAAGTTGGTTGGTGACAGGTTCACCGACACCGACGGCACCTCCAGGCCTTCCTGACGCCAGCGCCCCAGCTGCCGGCAGGCCTCGCGCAATGCCCATTGGCCGAGATCACCGATCAGCCCGGCCTCTTCGGCCAAGGGGATGAAACGTATCGGTGGCACACTGCCCAGGCGCGGATGCTGCCAGCGTGCCAGCGCTTCGACGCTGTGCAGACGGCCGCTGTGGATTTCGATCTGCGGCTGGTAGTGCAGCTGCAGTTGGCCTTGTTCAAGCGCTTCACGCAGGGCTGCTTCCAGCGCCATACGCTCCTGTGCGCATTCGTCCATCTCGCTGCTATAGAAGCGCACCCGGTTGCGGCCATTGTGTTTGGCCTGGTACATGGCGACATCGGCATGGTGCAGCAGCGAATCCATGTTGTTGCCGTCATGTGGAAAGATGCTGATGCCGATACTGGCCGAGGGGCGTATCTCCAGGTCACCCAGCGCCAGCGGCAGGCCCAGGATGCGCAGGATGCGCTCGCTGCGCTCACTGGCCGTGGGTATGTCGCAGCGGTTGAGGATCACCACGAACTCGTCACCGGAGAGCCGGCCGACGATGTCCATCGGCCCGGTTTCTTCCTGCAGGCGACGTGCCACCGTGCGCAGCAGTTCGTCGCCGCCGGGGTGGCCGAAGGAGTCGTTGATCTGCTTGAAGCGATCCAGATCGATGAACATCACCGCCATTGTCTGCCCGTGGTGATTGGCAGCGGTTATGGCCTGGTCGGCCTGGGCGTGCAGCAGGCTGCGGTTGGGCAGGCCGGTGAGGTCGTCGTAGAACGCTAACCGGCGGATCCGGTTGCGCGCCTCCTCGCGCTCCAGTGCCAGCGCGCACAGGTGCACGATCACCTCGACCAGGCGGTGGTGGAAGCTGTCCGGGTCGTAGGGCTGCCGGTAGTAGAAGGCGAAGGTGCCGAGCACGCGGCCATCGTTGGCCTTGATCGGGGTGGACCAGCAGGCCGCCAGGCCGTGTTGCAGGGCCAGGTGGCTGATGCCTTCCCAGTTCGGGTCGGTGGCGATGTCGCGGCTGACCACGGTCTGGCCGCTATGTGCGGCGGTACCGCAGGCGCCGGTTTTCGGTGCCACCGGCACACCGTCCACCAGTCGCGTATAGGCCTCAGGCAGGCTCGGCGCGGCCAGATTCCGCAGCCGTCCGTCTTCAACCCGCAATACCGAGCACAGCACCTCTGGGGCGATCTTCTCCACCTCCAGGCACATCATCTGCATCACCTCGGCGGTGGGCACTTCGCGCACCATCGCGTCGAGCATCTTGTGTTGCAGGACTTCGTGCACCTTGGTGCGGGTGATGTCCATCAGCACGATGACCAGGTTCACCAAGGTGCCGTAGTCATCGAAGATGGGATTGGTGCTGACCGAGCACCACAGGGGTTGTCCGTTCTTGCGATAGAGCCGCTCGTCGGCGCGGATCGGCTGCCCGGCCAGCAGGCGTGCGGTATAGGCGCTCAACTGCTCGGGCGAAAAACTGCCTGGAGCCAGCAACGCCGGCACGTACTGGCCCATCGCCTCGGCGTCGAGGAAGCCGAACAGGCGCCGGAAGCCCTTGTTCAGATGCACGATGCGGCCTTCGGCATCGGTGATCAGCACCGCACTCTGGGTTTCATCGAAGCCCAGCGACAACAAGCGTTCACGCGCCTGTGCTTGGCGACGGGCGGTGACGTCGCTGACCAGCACCATGCGGATGTTGCGTTCACCGTCGGCAATCTGCGACAGGGTGACGCTGATCCAGCAGGTGCTCTGGTCCTTGCGGATCATCTGGATGTCGTGCGGATCGGCGGCCAGCTCCTGCACGCGGTTGCTGGCGCCCGGATACAGGCGGGTGTTGTAGCGCTCGCGCATGCTCGCCGGTGCCAGCGTGCCCAGGTTCTTGCCCTGCAATTCGGCGCGGGTCCAGCCGGAAATATCTTCCATGGCTTGGTTGACGTACAGAATGGTATTGGCGTCGTCGAACAGAATCACGCCATTGCCGATCTGTTCCAATGCCGCCGAGAACAGTTGCAGCATGTCTTCTGTCGATGACAGCAGCTGCCGGTCCATCATGCCGTCCCCCTGAACGATAGTGTTGTTGTACACACTTCATGCCGGGAATGTTGCCGGCGTACCCCGAAAACCCGAGCCGACCGGTACTTCCTGTCGATAGTGTGGCACGGCGCACCCTTTGGCGGCGCCCGTGGGAATGCCAAGGGGGCATGGTCCCCATGCTGGCGGAAGCTGGACTGCATCCGGTATCGTGCGTGGATGACTTCCCCCCGTCCCGCCCGCCAGGGCGGTGTGGCCCGCGTGTTCCGTTACTTGTACCGCGCCCCGCTGCTACTGGTTCACATTGTCCTGTTCCTGCCGCTGATCCTGCTGCTGATGACGCAGCCGTTGGGGCGTATCGGCCCCGCCAGCAACCCGCTGGAAGAGCGGGTGGTGCGCTGGTGGTCGGGCGGTTTGATGTGGATCTTCGGCTTCCGCCTGCAGCGCCATGGCCAGCCCTTGCCGGGTGCGGTGCTGTTTGTCGCCAACCATGTGGGTTGGGTTGATATCTGCGTCATCCACAGCCAGAAGATGGTTGGCTTTGTCGCCAAGCGCGAGATTGCCGGCTGGCCGGTGGTCGGCTGGGTCGCCAGCCGTGGCCACACCATCTTCCACCAGCGCGGCAACACCGAGTCGCTGGGTGGGGTGATGGAAGAGATGGTCAAGCGTCTGCAGGAACAGCGGCCGGTGGCGGTATTCCCGGAGGGTCGTACCCGCGGTGGCACGGACGTGGGGCCGTTCCATGCGCGCATTTTCCAGGCAGCGGTGGAAGCCGCTGTACCGGTGCAGCCGATCGCGCTGCGCTATGGCGAGCGTGGAGATGCGCAGACCACGGTGGCATTCGCACCGGGCGAAAGCTTCTTCGGCAATTTCCTGCGCCTGCTCGGTGAACCGGCACGGCGTGGCGAGGTGCATTTCCTCGAGCCCATCGCCATCCAGGATCTGGAAGGGCGCCGGCGCATCGCCGAAACCTCGCGCGCGCGCATCGTGGCGGTGATGGAAGGGCCGTAAGGTGCAGATCGCGGCCAACGCTGAGTTGGGCAGCCAACGCTCACCGGGTCGGTCATGTTGAGCGCCTGCAACTACCAGCCGCCGCGCTGGCTGCGCAATCCGCATCTGCAGTCGATGCTGGCATCCAGCCGGCTGCGCTTGCGAGGTGGCCCCGTGGTGGGGGCGGCCTGGGGTGCGTTTACCCCGGAGGTGCTGCGCGAGGGTGGCTTTGGCTGGGGCGGGCTGGGGGGGAACTGCCGCCGGCTGGGCGCGCCGCCAAAGGCGCTTGCGTTGCTGTTGCATGGCTGGGAAGGCAGTGCCGAATCCAGCTACATGCGCATGACCACCGCGCGCCTGCTGGAACAAGGCTTTGATGTGGTGCGGCTGAATTTCCGTGACCATGGCAACACCCATCATCTCAATCCCGGCATCTTCCATTCCTGCCGTATCGACGAAGTGGTGAATGCCGCTGCCGATGTGGCGCAGCGCTTTGCCGGCCTGCCAATGGTGGCGGCGGGGTATTCGCTGGGCGGCAACTTCGTGCTGCGGCTGGCCCTGCACGCACCTGCTGCCGGTGTGCCGTTGCGGCATGTGGCGTCGGTATGCCCGGTATTGGACCCTGCGGTCACCATGGACAGCATCGAGCGCGGCCCGGCGATGTACGACTGGTACTTCCGCCGTAAATGGACCGGTTCGCTGCGCCGCAAGCGCGCCCTGTTCCCGGAGCTGGCGGATTGCGACGACAGCGTGTTGAAGCTGGACATCCGCGCGCTGACCGGTTGGCTGGTGGACCGGCATACCGATTTCGGTTCCCTGCAGGAGTACTTCGACGGTTATTCCATCGCTGGCGCCAAGCTGGCCGGGCTGCGGGTGCCGGCCGACATCCTGATGGCTGCCGATGACCCGGTGATTCCCTTCACCACCTTCGACCACTGGCAACTGCCGGCAGATGCCCATCTGGAAATCGCGCGTTGGGGGGGGCACTGCGGTTTCATCGAGAACCTGCGTGGCGATGGCTTCTCCGAGCGCTGGGTGGCGCAGCGACTGCACGCTGCCATCAGCTGAACCCAGCAGCAGCGGCCGGGGCCGCTACAATGCGGGTTTGCGCTAACGCTGGACCGCCATGCAAGACAAGATCATTGAAGCCCTGCGCCGTAATGCCACCGATGAGGCCGTGACCCTGGCCCGTGCATGGGTTGGCGCAGAACCGCAACAAGCCCAGGCACACCGCTGGCTGGCGTTGGCCCTGCAGCAGCAAGGCCAGTTGGAGCAGGCCCAGGTCAGTCTGGAACAGGCGCTGGGCTTGGCCCCGGATGACGCAGCACTGCATCTGCAGCACGCAGGCCTGTTGCTGGCACAGCGTCAGATCGAGGCCGCCGGGCAGGCGCTGGATCGCAGCACCGCGCTGAACCCCAACGAGTTCTCCGCCTACCTGATGCAGGCGCACCTGGCGCTGGGCCGCGATGACATCGACGAGGCCGACCGTCTGGGTCGCATGGCAGCGCGTGTCGATCCGGACAGCCCCGAGCTGGGCGCCATTGAAGGCATGGTTGCGCTGCGTCGTGGTGATGCTGACCGCGCGTTGGCGATTCTGTCGGCCGCTGCTGCCAAGCTGCCAGGTGATGTCCGCGTGCTGTACGCGTTGGGCTTCGCCTATCTGGGCAAGGACATGTTGGCCTTTGCCGAACAGGCGTTCCGCCGCGTGATCGAGTTGAACCCCGATAACCACGCGCTGCGTGGCCTGGTAGTGCAGCTGCTCCTGCGTCAGGGGCACCTGGACCGTGCAGCGGAAATGATGCGCGAGGTACTGGCTACGCCACAGGGTGATACCCCGGGCATGCGCCGCCTGGCCGGCGAGTTGGAACTGGTCTCGGGTCAGCCACTGCAGGCACTGGAACACCTGCGCCCGCTGCTGCTGCAGGTGCCGGGTGACCGTCCCACGCTGCAGATGCTGTTGATGGCGTGGCAGCGTCTGGGCCGCGAGGAAGAAGCCCGCAGCGAACTGGAAGCCGCCGTGCAGGCGCACCCGCAGCTGCATGATCTGTGGATGGCGCGCCTGGCCGTGGCTCAGGTGGGCAGCGAAGAAGCCATTGATGTCGTCGACCGCTGGCTGACAGCGATGCCTGAGCACCTGCCGGCGCTGGAAGCGCGCATGAGCCTGCATGACATGAACGACCAGGCCGAAGAGGCCGAAGCCGTGGCCCATCACATCATCGCACTGGAGCCGGGCCGGATCAGTGGCGAGCAGCGCATTGTTGAAGCGTTGTTGCAGCGCGAGCCAAGCGCGGCTATCGCGCATGTGCAGGGGCTGGTGGATCGTGCGCCGGAGCAGACGCGCATGGGTGTGCGTGGCTGGCTGGGCGCTACCCAGGACCGCGCTGGCGACCGCGCCGGCGCGCTGGCTACCTGGATGCGCGTGCACGAAGAAATGGCGCCCAACCGTCTGCCGCTACCGCAGCAGGCGCGTGCACCGGCCGAATGGCCGGCGATGGGTGAAGTGGCTGACGACAACCCGGTGCGGCCGATTTTCCTGTGGGGCGCCCCGGGTTCGGGCGTGGAGCGGGTGGCAACGGTGATGTCCGCCGGCAGCCGCGTGCTGCGCGATGACCGCTTCGGGCCAACGCCTCCCAATGATGGTTTTCAGAATTTCCTGACCCTGCAACGTCTGGCCACCGATGCACTGACTCCGGAACAGCTGGTGCAGCAGTGGCGCGAAGCGCTGCCGGCACGCGGCATTGAAGACGGCAACGTGATCGACTGGCTGCTGTGGTGGGACAACGCCCTGCTGTGGGCGCTGCGCCCGCAGCTGCCGGAAGGTCGCCTGATCATCGCCCTGCGCGACCCGCGCGACATGCTGGTGGAATGGCTGGCGCTCGGCGCGCCGGCACCGCTGGCAGTGACCTCGGCCAGCGAGGCTGCACAGTGGCTTGCGCGGGCGTTGGCCCAGGTCGCGTTGCTGCATGAGCAGGATCTGTATACCCATATGCTTATTCATACCGACGACGCGGTGAATGATCCGGCGGCGATGGGCGCGCTGTTGGAACAGGCCTTTGGCGTGCGGTTCCCGCCGGTGCGCACTATTGGCCCGGGCACCATTTCGGCTGGCCATTGGCGCAATTACACACAGGTATTGGCGTCGGAGTTTGCAGTGCTGACCCCGGTCGCGGTGCGTCTGGGCTATCCCGAAGCCTGATCAAGGAACAATGATGAAACTGGACAGTCAGAGTTTTCAGAACGGGCAGCCGATTGCGGCCGAGTTTGCTGCAGGCGATGCCAACGGCTTTGCCGGTAACCGCAACCCGCAGCTTGCATGGAGCGATGTGCCGGCCGGCACGCGCTCGTTCGCGCTGATCTGCGTGGACCCGGATGTGCCGACCGTGGCCGAGCTGGTTGGCCGTGACGACGTCAGCATCCCGCTGGACCAGCCGCGCACCGACTTCGTGCATTGGGTGATGGTGGATGTACCTGCCGAGTTGCGCGAGATCGCTGCAGGCAGCTGCAGTGATGGCTTCAGCGCACATGGCAAGACCCAGCCGACCGGTCCGGTGGGTGCGCGCCAGGGCATCAACGATTACACCGGCTGGTTCGCCGGCAACGCGCAGATGAGCGGCACCTACTACGGCTACGACGGCCCGTACCCGCCGTTCAACGACGAGCGCCTGCACCGCTATTTCTTCCGGCTGTTCGCGCTGGATGTGGAGCGTCTGCCGGTAGACGGTGCATTCACCGCTGCCGATGTGTACCGCGCCATGCAAGGCCATGTGTTGGCCGAAGCGTTGGTGCATGGCACGTATACATTGAACAAAGCGCTGGCCTAAATCGGTAGTGCCGAGCCATGCTCGGCAGAGGCTTTCCCGGTATTGCCCCAGCCGAACATGGTTCGGCTCTACAGGTGAAGCTTTATCGGTAATGCCCCAGCCGAGCATGGCTCGGCTCTACAAAACAGCAAGGGCGCCTGACGGCGCCCTTGCTGTTTGCGTAAGCCCTTCGGGCTTACTTGGCCATTTCCGACATCACCACCATGTCCAGCACATAGGCCTGCGACGGCGCATCGGCCGGCGGGTTCTTGATCTGGTAGCGCTTCAGGCGCAGCACGTTGCGCACGCCCGGCTCGTGGGTGTAACCCTCGATGTTGCCGTAGAAGTTGGTGAACTCACCGCGCTTGCCCTGTTCCAGACCCTGCTCGTTGTACTTCACCTCACGCACCTGCAGGCAGGTGGCGTCCTTCATCAGCGGGTGCGGGCAGGGCTTGGTCTGCGGCTCCACTTCCATGAACACGATCTCGCCCGGGCCGCCGTAGCGGGTTTCGGCGGTCGGCTCGGCGCGGAAGCTGAGCACGTCGCCCTTGGCGGTGACCAGGGTCATTGCCGAGGCGTCGAGTGCACGCACGGTCAGCTTGCCCTGCAGGCGCTCGCTGATCAGGCCGTCAACCGCCATCAGCGGACCCTGGCAGGCCTTGTTGGTGGACATCAGGTTGCCGACGGTCAATGCACCGGCTTCCAGCGTGTAGCCGCCGCCGATGTTGTTGCAGGCGTTGCTCACCGACAGGCGGTTGTCCTTGAAGTCCAGGGTCAGCGGCTTGTCGGCTTGTACGAACAGGCCGTCGATGCGCTTGCCGCTGGCGTCCACGGCGTTGTCCAGCAGCCAGTGGTTTGCAGCCAGCTGGGTGGTGTCGAGGTTCGCGGCAGGAGCGGCGGTGCTGGTGTCGGGGGTGGCTGCGGTTTCGCTCTTGGTGGTGGCCGGCGGGTTGCTGCAGGCGGTCATGAGGGCGATGGGCAGTGCCAACAGAAGAATGCGCTTCATGGTGAACTCCTTGTGGTGCGTTGGAAAAGTCAGGACGTCAAACGGCCATGGCCGGATGGCGGGGTTGCACTTGCTACTGCACGTTCAGTTACCAGCAGGCAAAAACAACAGCAGGCCGAAGCCCAGGGCAATGCGGTATAGCGCGAAGCCGGTGAAGGGACGGCGTTTGATGTAGCTCAGCAGCCACTTCACCACGATGAAGCCGGTGACCGCTGCTGCCACGAAGGCTACGCCTACGTCGGTCCAGTTTTCGTTGCCGAGCTGGCCTTTCTTGAACATCTCAAGCAGGGCATAGCCGCTGGCCGCGAACATGGTGGGGACGCCAACCAGGAAAACGAACTCGGCGGCCGCGGAACGACGGGTCAGGCCCAGCAGCAGGGCCATGAAGATGGCCGCGGCCGAACGCGAAGTGCCGGGGAAGACGCCGGCCACCACCTGCGCCAGGCCGACCGCCACGGCAACCTTCCAGGTCACGCTGTCGTTGTCGGGCAGGCGCCCGGCAAAGCGTTCGGCAATCAACATCCAGACGCCGCCGATGACCAGCGCCCAGGCCACCGGAGTGACGGTTTCAGGCAGTTCCCAGCCGGCCAGGCGTACCGGCAGGCCGACCACGGCGGTGACCAGGAAGGCCACGCCCAGCTTCATCACGTAGTCGCGGTTTTCGCGCTGGTTCAGGCCGGTGGCCAGCGACCACAGCCGTTGTCGGAACGCCAACACCACGGCCAGGATGGCACCGGCCTGGATGACGATGTTGAAGAAGTCCGAGCGTGCACCCAGCCAATGCTGGGCGATCAGCAGGTGGCCGGTGCTGGAAATCGGGAGGAATTCGGTGAGGCCTTCGAGGATGCCAAGTAACAGGGCGGAGAGCAGGTCGGACATGAGGGCTGGTATGGGAAAGGCGGGCACAGCATAGAGCATTAAGTGTTACGCACCTGAATGGTGCATCACGCTGAAATAGCACCAAAATGGTGCTTATAACTGTTAACACTGTCTGCATACAATCAATAAAAACAATGCCTTACGTGACTTTGAAAGTTGGCACGTCATTTGCTTTGTTACATACACATCATCCATCCGAGGTTGCACCCGATGTCGCTGGAAAACGTTGAGAAGCTGATCAAGGACAACCAGATCGAGTTCATCGACCTGCGTTTCGTCGACATGCGTGGCATCGAACAGCACGTGACCTTCCCGGTTTCGATCATCGAGCCGACCCTGTTCGAAGAAGGCAAGATGTTCGACGGCAGCTCGATCGCCGGCTGGAAGGGCATCGCCGAGTCCGACATGGTGCTGCTGCCGGACGCTGATAGCGCCTACGTCGACCCGTTCTACGCCGACCCGACCCTGGTGCTGATCTGCGACGTGCTCGATCCGGCCACCATGCAGGGCTACGGCCGCTGCCCGCGCGGCATCGCCAAGCGTGCCGAGTCCTACCTGAAGTCCTCCGGCATCGCCGACCTGGCCTTCTTCGGCCCGGAACCGGAATTCTTCATCTTCGATTCGGTGCAGTTCGCCAACGACATGGGCAACACCTTCTACAAGATCAATTCTGAAGAAGGCGCCTGGAACACCGGCAAGAGCTACGACGGCACCAACACCGGCTACCGTCCGACCGTGAAGGGTGGTTACTTCCCGGTGCCGCCGACCGATTCGCTGCACGATATCCGCGCCGAGATGTGCAAGGTGCTGGAAAAGGTCGGCATCGAAGTCGAAGTGCACCACCACGAAGTGGCCAATGCCGGCCAGTGCGAGATCGGCGCCAAGTTCAACACGCTGGTGACCAAGGCTGACGAACTGCAGCGCATGAAGCACGTCATCAAGAACGTCGCCCACCGCAACGGCAAGACCGTGACCTTCATGCCCAAGCCGCTGGTCGGCGACAACGGCAGCGGCATGCACGTGCACCAGTCGCTGGCCAAGGGTGGCAACAACCTGTTCTCCGGTGATGGCTACGGCGGCCTGAGCCAAATGGCGCTGTGGTACATCGGCGGCATCTTCAAGCACGCCCGTGCCATCAATGCCTTCGCCAACTCCGGCACCAACAGCTACAAGCGCCTGGTCCCGGGCTTCGAGGCACCGGTGATGCTGGCCTATTCGGCTCGCAACCGTTCGGCATCGTGCCGCATTCCGTGGGTGTCCAACCCGAAGGCACGCCGCATCGAAATGCGTTTCCCGGATCCGATCCAGTCCGGCTACCTGACCTTCACCGCGCTGATGATGGCCGGCCTGGACGGCATCAAGAACCAGATCGACCCGGGCGCACCGAGCGACAAGGATCTGTACGACCTGCCGCCGGAAGAAGAGAAGCTGATCCCGCAGGTCTGTTCCTCGCTGGACCAGGCACTGGAAGCGCTGGACAAGGACCGCGAGTTCCTCAAGGCCGGTGGCGTGATGAGCGACGACTTCATCGACGCTTACATCGCGTTGAAGATGAAGGAAGTCACCGCGTTCCGCGCAGCGACCCATCCGCTCGAATACCAGCTGTACTACGCAAGCTGAGTTCACCAGCTGATGCAACGGCGGCCATCGCACTGCGCTGGCCGCCGGCAACACCAGGTGTAGTTGCTGGCTGTTATTAGGCGGCGGTGGCGTGGACCCTCCCCCTCCCATCTGCGTCATCGCCGCCGCCTTTGTTGCTGGGGAGCACAAAGGTCATGCAACAGCCAGCAACACGCCTGCAGGGGCAAGAGAATCCGAGCGCGCGGCATGGGCCACTCCTCCCTCCCGCGTGGTTGCGGTCGCCGGCAGCAATGCTGGTGGCAACAGCCAGGCCCATGATGCGTTCGGCGCAACAGCCAGCGGCCGCACAACGGCCGGTGGAAGACACGATGCCGGCCCGCAGCCGCAGGCCGGTCTCCTCCACATCGGGACATGCGCATGAAATTAATCTCCGCGATCATCCGTCCATTCAAGCTCGACGAAGTGCGTGAAGCCTTGGGCGCCGCAGGCGTTTCCGGCATCACCGTCACCGAGGTCAAGGGCTTTGGGCGGCAGAAAGGCCACACCGAGCTGTACCGTGGCGCCGAATACGTCGTCGATTTCCTCCCCAAGATCCGCATTGAAACCGCCGTCACCGACGACAACGTCGATGCCGTGATCGAAGCCCTGCAGGGCGCAGCTGGCACCGGCAAGATCGGTGACGGCAAGATCTTCGTTACCGCGCTTGAACAAGTGGTGCGTATCCGCACCGGCGAAACAGGCGCCGACGCGCTTTAAGAACCCGCTACCGCCCCGTCCTCCGGCGGCAGCGACCGCCAGGTGACAACGGGTCGCTGGCAGGTTCCACCCCCACAACCGGAGTCGACAATGCGAACGGAATTTTTCACCGGGTTGAAAGCCCGGCTCGGAGGCCTGTGTCTGTCTTTCATGCTCACCGCGATGCTGTTGGGCATGTTTTCCAGTACTGCCTGGGCCCAGGAAACACCGGCACAGCCCACTGCCGCGACTGAAGCTGCTGCGGCACCTGTTGCAGAAGCCGCTGCCACACCCAGCTTCGACAAGGGCGACGTGGCGTGGATGCTCACCGCCACCTTGCTGGTGCTGATGATGGTGGTGCCCGGCCTTGCGCTGTTCTACGGCGGCCTGGTGCGTGCCAAGAACGTGTTGTCGGTGCTCAGCCAGGTGCTGGTGGTGTTCTCGCTGGTGCTGATCCTGTGGGTGGCCTATGGCTACAGCGCGGTGTTCAGTGCGGGCAACCAGTTCTTCGGTTCCTTCACCGAGTTCGCCTTCCTCAAGGGCTTCACCCCGGACTCGGTCGGCAATACGCCGATCGCCGGGCTGCCGGACTTCCTGTTCGTTGCCTTCCAGTCGACCTTTGCCGGCATCACCACCGCGCTGATCGTCGGCGCCTTCGCCGAGCGCATCAAGTTCCGCGCGGTGCTGCTGTTCTCGGCGCTGTGGTTCACCCTGAGCTACATCCCGATGGCGCACATCGTCTGGGGCGGCGGCTACCTCGGTGAGATGGGCGCAATCGATTTTGCCGGTGGCACCGTGGTGCACATCAATGCCGGTGTTGCCGGCCTGGTCGCTGCATGGTTCGTCGGCAAGCGCCTGGGCTACGGCCAGACCGCCTTGAAGCCGCACAACCTGCCGCTGACCTGGATCGGCGCGATGCTGCTGTGGGTGGGCTGGTTCGGCTTCAACGCCGGCTCCGCTGCCGCTGCTGACACTGTCGCCTCGCTGGCCTTCATCAACACCGTGTTGGCGACTGCTGCAGCGGTGCTGGGTTGGACGCTGGTGGAAGCCATCACCAAGGGCCATCCGTCTGCGCTTGGTGCAGCTTCGGGTGCGGTGGCTGGTCTGGTTGGTGTAACGCCGGCCTGCGGCACCGTCGGTCCGATGGGCGCCATCGTGATTGGTTTTGTCACCGGCATCATCTGCGTATGGGGCGTGACCGGCTTGAAGCGCCTGCTGAAGGCCGACGACACCGCCGACGTCTTCGGCGTGCATGGTGTGGGCGGTATCGTCGGTGCCATCCTCACCGGCGTGTTCAGCGCACAGTCGCTGGGTGGCACCAAGGTTGACCTGGATATCGCCCACCAGGTGTGGGTGCAGGTGGTCAGCGTCGGCTTCACCGTGCTGTGGTCGGCCGTCGTCACCGCCGTCATCCTGCTGGTGGTCCGTGCCCTGGTTGGCCTGCGCGTCAGCGAAGAAGCAGAGCGCACCGGCCTGGACGTCACCACCCACGGCGAATCGGCGTACGAGGCCTGACCGCGTTAACCCCGATCTTGCAGAGAACCAAAGCCCCTCTCCCGCCTGCGGGAGAGGGGTTGGGGTGAGGGCAGCTTTCAAGCTTTACCTGTAAAGCCCCTGCCGAGCATGGCTCGGCACTACAGGGCACCATCCCGCAAACAATCAGAGCCCCTCACCCTCCGGGAGAGGGGGTGGGGGAGAGGGTACGGCGAAGCAGCATCACCGTACGACCGGAACGAAACCGAAGAAATCCAAGGTGCGTCATCCCTCAGCCAACACCAACGTCTTCACCTTCTCGGCTTTCTCAAAATGATCCAGGCGATGGATCTTGATCCACCACGTAGCCGCTTCCATCAGCAGTTCAGGATCATCATTCCGATTCGCAAAAAACGCATAGAACGACACTCCAACCGTCGGCCCCTTCGCCGCAATCTTTGCATCGCAGACCGCAACGATTTTCTGTTTCAGTGAATCACGCATTGCCTCTCCAACAGATCGCCGAACAACCAGTCTGCATAGCCTAAGCACAACGGGCAGCCATCCCCAGCGGAAAGCGTTTTGAACATGCGGTGCATGTTCCGCACCGGCGTCATACCGGACTCCCCAACTCCCTGAGCAGGCCCTTCAATGCACGCAATCACCATCACCGCCGCTGTCGGTCCATCATCCGTCCCATGCCTGTATGCACTTGCAAAGCCACGCCCAGCAACGTGCAATGGCCCGCATGAAGACCAAACTGCTGCTGCCGCTCGCCCTGTTGGCCACGCTGACTGCCTGTACCTCCACACCGGAGCGCAATCCGCTAGCGCAGTGGGTGCCGTCGCCGAATTACAACGACCGCCAGCCGGTGTTGATCGTGCTGCACCACACCGAGCAGGACTCGGTGCAGGAGAGTCTGGACACGCTGCGCAGCGCCAACAGCGGCGGCAAGGTCAGCTCGCACTACCTGGTCGGCAGCGATGGTGAGCTCTACCAGCTGGTGGCCGATGGCGAACGCGCCTGGCATGCCGGCGGTGGCCGCTGGGGCGGCTTCACCGACCTCAACTCGACCTCGATCGGCATCGAGATCGACAACAACGGCGACAGCCCGTTCACCCAGTCGCAGATTGCGAGCCTGCTGCGCCTGCTTGAGGACCTCTGCAAGCGCTACAACATCCCGCGCAGCCAGATCATCGGCCACGCCGACCTGGCCCCGACCCGCAAAGCTGACCCCAGCCGTTACTTCCCGTGGCAGCAGCTGGCCGAAGCCGGTTTCGGCCTGTGGCCAGACCCGAAGCACGGCCCGGCGCCGGCCGGTTTTGACAGCTGGATGGCGATGCAGGCCTTCGGTTACGCGCTGGACGACCGCGCTGCCGCTGCGCGTGCCTTCCACCGTCGTTTCCGTGGCAGCGACAGCCTGCCGGCCGAGCTGGACGCCGAGGACGCCCGTATCCTGTATTCCCTGCTGCAGCAGAAGCAGTGATCGGCCCGCTTTGCACTATATTGGTGCAATGACCGACGCCGATTTCTCGCCCACTCCGGAGTTGCTGGCCACGCCACTGGTCTGGTGTGGTGCGGACGGCCGCATCCAGGGTGCCAATCCGGCCTTCTGCCGGTGGCTGGGGGTCAGTGTGCGGCGCCTGCTGGGCCAGCCGCTGGTGTCGCTGGAAGCGCAGGGCGAGGTGCTGGCACAGCGGCTGGCCAATCCAGCCACTGACATGAGCCGCCTGCCACGGCTGACCCTGGCCCTGCCGGGAGAGACGCCGCGCTTCGCCGATGGCTGGCTGAGCGGCGTGGAGCAGGGCGGTTGGCTGCTGGAAGCGCACCCGGTGGACGAGTTCCAGGGCACGGACCCGGCGCAGGTCTTGCCCGGCGCGTTCAGTGCGGCCTTGAAGGGCCTGGCCCATGAGCTGCGCAATCCGCTGGCCGGCCTGAAAGGCGCGGCGCAGCTGCTGGCGAGGCGTGCGAGCGGGCGCGATGCCGACGAGCGCGAACTGATCGAATTGATCGGCGCCGAGATCGAACGGCTCAATACCCTGCTGGAGCAACTGCTGTCGCCGGCACCACAGCGCCCGCATGCGCCGCTGAACATCCATGCCGCGCTGGAACGCGTGCTGCGCCTGGTCGAGAACGAAGCTGGCTGGTCGGTGCGCCTGCTGCGTGATTACGATCCCAGCATTCCCGAGTTCCCCGGCGATGGCGACCGCCTCACCCAGGCTTTGTTGAACCTGGTCCGCAACGCGATCCAGGCCGGCGCCACCAGCGTCACCCTGCGCACCCGCGTCGAGCACGGTCTGCGCATCGCCGAGCAGCCCTATGCGCTTGCCCTGCGGCTGGAAGTGGCCGATGACGGCCGTGGCGTGCCGGAAGAACTGGCCGAGCACCTGTTCCTGCCGCTGGTCAGTGGCCGCGCCGAAGGCACCGGGCTCGGACTGGCACTGGCCCAGCAGGTCGCACGCGAACACCGCGGCACCTTGAGTTACCGCTCGCGCCCCGGCCACACCGTGTTCACCGTGCTGCTGCCGTTGCCTGCTGCCGAAGAAGCGCCGGAGGTGGGCAATGCATAAGTCCACACAGGCCGCGACCGTCTGGGTCGTCGATGACGATCGCTCGGTGCGTTTCGTCCTGACCACCGCCTTGCGCGATGCCGGCTACACGGTTGAAGGTTTCGACAGCGCTGCCGCCGCACTTGGCGCGATGGCCCGGCAACCGGTACCGGATCTGCTGTTCACCGATGTACGCATGCCAGGTGACGATGGACTGGTATTGCTGGACAAGCTCAAGACCGCGCATCCGCAACTGCCGGTGATCGTGATGTCGGCGTACACCGATGTGGCCAGCACCGCCGGCGCATTCCGTGGCGGCGCGCATGAATTCCTGTCCAAGCCCTTCGACCTGGACGATGCGGTGGAGCTGGCGCGGCGCGCGCTGCCAGAAGCCGAGGAGCTGCCCGCGCCGGTAGCCGTGCCTGTGCCCGCCAATAAAGAAGAAGGCCCGCCACAGCTGATCGGCGACACACCCGCCATGCGCGCGTTGTTCCGAGCCATTGGTCGCCTCGCGCAGGCGCCCTTGTCAGTATTGATCAACGGCGAGACCGGCACCGGCAAGGAGTTGGTGGCCAACGCCCTGCATCGCGAGTCACCACGCGCAAAAGGCCCGTTCGTTGCGTTGAACACTGCCGCGATCCCGGCCGAGCTGCTGGAGAGCGAGCTGTTCGGCCACGAAGCCGGTGCCTTCACCGGCGCGACCAAGCGCCACATCGGCCGCTTCGAACAGGCCGATGGCGGCACATTGTTCCTCGATGAAATCGGTGACATGCCGCTGGCCTTGCAGACGCGCTTGCTGCGCGTGCTGGCCGAAGGCGAGTTCTTCCGCGTTGGTGGCCGCGAGCTGATCCGTGTCGACGTGCGCGTGGTTGCAGCCACACACCAGGACCTGGAAACGCTGGTCGAACAAGGGCGCTTCCGTGCCGATCTGCTGCACCGGCTGGACATGGTGCGCTTGTTGCTGCCGCCACTGCGTGAGCGTCTGGGCGATGTGCCGCAACTGGCCGAGAATTTCCTGCTGAACGCCGCGCGCCGGCTCGACATGCCAGCCAAGCGCCTGTCCGTTGCAGCGGTAAAGGCACTGCGCGAACACAACTGGCCGGGTAATGTCCGCGAATTGGAAAATGTCTGCTGGCGTCTGGCCGCGCTGGCGGTTGCCGACACCGTATCGGCCGACGACGTGCAGGCCGCGTTGAACCGTGGTGGCCGCGCTGCAGCCGGTGCCGCCGCGGTGACGCCGGAGCACTGGGACCGCGCCTTGGCCGCGTGGGCACGGCAACGCCTGGCCGAAGGCGCCAGTGGCCTGCATGCCGAGGCACGCGAGCGTTTGGACAACGTGCTGCTGGACGTGGCTCTGGATTTCACCGAAGGCCACCGTGCCGATGCCGCCACCCGGCTCGGACTTGGCCGTAACACCGTTACCCGCAAACTTGGGCCTGGTCGCCGTCGCGGGAGTTGAGCGCGGCACCGGCCTGTTCGTTCTGTTGCAAGGAGATATCGATGCGCATCCTGCTTCCTCTTACCGCCCTGGCTGCAACCGCCTTGCTCAGTGCCTGCGGCACCAGCCCGGGCACCAAATCCGTACCGCCACCGCCGCCGATGTCCACCGTCAGCACGGCCAAGATGGCTGAAGCCAATCTGGCACCGGCCTCGGCCAGCCTGGTCAGCGGTCGTCTGGCCTTGGTGCCGGAAGCCGGCGGCGTGCATATCACCGGCGTGATTGGTGGCCTGCCGCGTGGCCAGCAGGCCGCCTTCCATGTGCACGAAAAGGGCGACTGCAGTGCGGTGGATGCCAGCAGTGCCGGCGGCCACTTCAACCCCGCCATGCAACAGCACGGCCGCGCTGCTGCCGGTGCGCACCATGCCGGCGACATGGACAATCTGCAGGCCGATGCCAAAGGTGTGGCGCACGTGGACGTTCATCTTCGCGGCGTTACCCTCGGCGGTGGTGCTGCAAACGACGTCGCTGGGCGCGCACTGGTGGTACATGCGTCAGCCGACGATTACCGCAGCCAACCGGCCGGCAATGCCGGTGCGCGGGTCGCCTGCGCGGTAATCCGCGTGGTGCGCTGAGCGTGCCCCCAAGCACGCAGATAACGATTTGATCCAGACCAGCAAGGGAGTTACCCAGATGCGACTGATCCATACCAGCTTGTTCCTCGCCAGCGCCATGGCCCTGACCGCCTGCAACAAAGGCGCAGAGCCCGATGCTGCACCGGCCGATACCGTCGCACCGCCGGCGGCAACCACGCCGGCTGCCGACCCGGCCGCACCGCCGGAAATGGCCAAACCGATCGCCACCGCACAGTTGCAGCCGACCAAGGACAGCACGGTCGCCGGCACCATCAACTTCAGCCTGGTTGACGGCCAACTGCGCGCCAGCGGCGACATCACCGGCTTGAAGCCGGACAGCGAGCACGGCTTCCACATCCACGAGAAGGGCGATTGCAGTGCACCGGATGGCACCAGCGCAGGCGGCCACTTCAACCCGGGCAGCAGCGAGCACGGCGGCATCAGCACCGCGATGCATCACGGTGGCGACATGCCCAACATCAAGGCCGACGCGCAGGGCAATGCGCATATCGACGGCCCGGTGGCGAGCAACGTCAATGTCGGTGTTGGCGATGGTTTCGACATCGTCGGCCGCGGCCTGATCGTCCACGCCGACCCGGACGACTACAAGACCCAGCCGACCGGTAATGCAGGTGCACGCCTGGCGTGTGCGGTGATCGCCAAAGTGCAGTGACGGTCTTCCTGGCCTAGCCGACGCCAAGGCTTGTCTCCCTCCCTTTCGCGCAGCGAAGGGGAGGGTTGGGGAGGGGTGCTTTTGGCTTTGGCTTCGGCTGTGGCTTTGGCCTTCACCTTCGCACCTGTTCTCCACTCAGAGTTATCAAATTGACCAGCTGCTGAGCTTTCCGGTCGGAAGACGAGGCCAGACAAAAGGCAACAGGCAACAGCAACTGCACCCCTCCCCAACCCTCCCCTTGCCTTCGGCAAAGGGAGGGGGCAGTGCATGCAGCATTGCGGGAACAGAAAAGGCCGCTTGCGCGGCCTTTCCAGCAATCACCAATGCACACTCAATGCGCCAGCAGCGCCTTCGCATCCTGCCCGGCATTCACGTGCACATACAGCACATCGATGCCATGCGCTTCCAACACCGCGGCCATCTGCCGCTGGCGCATCATGTACTGCTCGTACACGCGCTGCAGGCGATCGCAGTCGTTCTTGTCCTGCGCGTAATGCGCGCACCAACCGGCCGGATCGAACAAGGCCATCCGCACTTCGCCGCCGACGTAACGCAGCAGCGGTTCGGGTGCGGCGTCCAGCCATTGTTCTTCGTTCGGCGCGAACATCGCCGTTTCCAGTATTGGCCACAAATCCGCCAGGCCCTGGTTGTCATACTGCATCGCCATCATCGCGGCCAAGTCGTTGACGGTGAAATAGCGCGCGTGTTCGATCTGTGCAGCGAAGCTGTTCTGTGCCAGCAGCGCGGTGTCCGGCTGTGCCATGCCATTGGCCAGCAGCACTTCTTCCAGCGCATCACGCACGTCATGGCGCACGGCCGCTTCACCGCCAGCCAGCACGAACGGCAGCAGCCGCAGCGCACCGCCGGTCAGCGCGGGATCGGCCTGCAGTGGCAACGGGATCTCGCCATTGGCATCGGCACCAAACGCCAGCAGGCGCGCGCCATGATTGCGGCCGGGGGCACGCATCTGCAGTTCTTCCAGGCGCCGATGAATGGGCAGGCCGGGACGCAGCACTTCGGCCGGGTCGAAATGCGCAGCGGCGAAAACCAAGTCCAGCTCGCTGACCTGCGGTACCAGTTTGGTCAGGTCACGGCCGATCAGCGCCGCCAGTTCGCCAGCCTGCTCGGAGCCCAAGGCCGCCTTGCCGGGCTGCTCGCCGCCAGCCAGTTCCAATGCCACTACGCCAAGGGCGTTCACGTCGGGGTTTGAATTGCTCATGATTCGCGGTTGGCCCATCACGGCCTCGAAGCTACACTCAACACCATTATGCCTGCTATCGCGTGCAGGCCACTTTGAACACTCATTCCCATGTCAGGTACCCGCATGCCCAGCGCTCGACCCGTCGCCATCCTCGGTGGTGTCCGCATTCCGTTCTGCCGTCAGAACACCGCTTATTCGGACGTTGGCAACCTCGGCATGTCGGTCCGTACGCTTGGGGCGCTTGTTGAACGGTTCGGCCTGCACGGCCAGCAGTTGGGCGAAGTAGCAATGGGCGCGGTCATCAAGCATCCCAGCGACTGGAACCTCGGCCGCGAGGCCGCGCTGTCGTCCGGCTTGTCGCCGCTGACCCCGGGCATCACCCTGCAACGTGCTTGTGGTACCTCGCTGGACAGCATCATCACCGTCGCCAACAAGATCGCCCTGGGGCAGATCGAGTCCGGCATCGGCGGTGGTTCGGACACCACCTCCGACGTGCCGATCGTCTACGGCAAGAAGCTGCGTGCGCGCCTGCTGGCCGCAAACCGTGCCAAGAGCACCGGCGACAAGATCCGCACCCTGCTCAAGGGCTTCAAGTTCTCCGAGCTCAAGCCTGAGTTCCCCGGCGTGGCCGAGCCGCGCACCGGCAAGAGCATGGGCGACCACTGCGAGGACATGGCCAAGGAATGGAACATCTCGCGTGAAGCGCAGGACGAATGGGCGGTGTCCTCGCACAAGAAGCTGGCGGCCGCTTACGAGCGCGGTTTCTTCAGTGACTTGATCGCGCCGTTCCGCGGCGTTGAGCGCGACAACATCCTGCGCCCGGACACCTCGCTTGAAAAGCTGGCCACCTTGAAGCCGGCCTTCGACAAGGTCTCTGGTCGCGGCACGCTGACCGCCGCCAATTCCACCCCGCTGACCGATGGTGCCGCTGCGGTGCTGCTGGCCAGCGAGGAGTGGGCACGCGCACATGGCCACGAGCCGCTGGCTTATCTGCGTGATTCGCAGGTTTCTGCGGTGGACTTCGTGCATGGCGAAGGCCTGCTGATGGCGCCGACCACCGCCGTGCCGGAAATGCTCAAGCGCAATGGCCTGACCCTGCAGGATTTCGATATCTATGAAATCCACGAAGCCTTCGCCGCACAGGTGCTGTGCACGCTGAGCGCCTGGGAAAGCGAGGACTACTGCCGCAACCGCCTGGGCCTGGATGCAGCGCTGGGCCGGATCGACCCGGCCAAGATCAACCCGCTGGGTTCGTCGCTGGCCACCGGCCACCCGTTCGCCGCCACTGGCGCCCGCATCATCGGCACCGTGGCCAAGGAGCTCGCTGCTCGCGGAGGCGGTCGTGCACTGGTGTCGATCTGCACCGCCGGTGGCATGGGCGTGGTCGCCATCGTCGAGCGTTGATGTAGTTCTGTAGTGCCGAGCCATGCTCGGCAGCGGCGTTCCCGGTAATGCCCCTTGCCGACCATGGGTCGGCACTACGGCGTGATCGCCATTGTTGAGCGCTGCTGCAGTTGTTGTAGTGCCGAGCCAAGCACGGCAGCGGCGTTCCTGGTAATGCCCCTTGCCGACAAAGGGTCGGCACTACGGGGCCCTTGCAGGGCCCTGCCTGGCACCCCTATTGTCTGCTCACCAAAGGACGGGGGTAGGGCATGAAGCGCATCGCGATTGGTTTGGCTGTGCTGTTGGCAGGATGGGCAGCACCGGCTGCTGCCATGACCTTCATGACAACCGAGCATGTCTGCCCTATCGGCGGCGAGCGCTTCAGTGCGCAGGAAATGGGCTCTGGCATGGCGTTCGGTCACTTCCTTGATGGGCGTCTGCATGGCGCCATCCAATCGCCATGGCCGCTGGTGTCCTGTCCGGGCAACGGCTTCGTCATCTACAAAAACGACTACAGCGCCGAGGAAATCAAACGCCTGACTGCCGTGGTCGACAGCGACGAGTACCAGCGTATGCGTGGCACTGAAACCAGCTACTGGTTGCTGGCACGCTTGTTTGAGGCAGTGGATGCGCCGCTGAAGGATCGTGCCGGGGTGTTGCAGAGTGCGACCTGGCAGGCTTCGCCCGAGCAATATCCACGTTACGTGCAAGCCGCATCGGCGGCGATCGCGCCGCAATGCCCGGATGCGCGCGCCGTCGCCGATCAGGACGAGTCCTGGTTGTACTGCCAGATGCTGCTGGGCGAATGGGAGCGCAGGTTGTCGCGTTTCGATTCCGCGCGCGCGCGTTTCGAGCGCTTGCAGCCATTGCCGGAGCGTCTGGTACTTGGGCAGGACCGTGAACGCGCGCGTCGCCAATACGTCGCCGAGATCGCACAGCAGCTGCAACTGATCGCCGACAACAACCCGATGAACACCATGGCGGTGGATGCGAATGCCTCGGATATCGCGCCGGAAACATTGGCATCGGCCGCGCAGATAGCCGCGGAGGCAGTGGCCGAGGGCGCAGCAGGCCAAGCCATTGTCGCAGCAGATGCCGCCGATGCGGCAGCTGCTGCCGCAGCCGCAGCCGCAGCCGCAGATGCCGCCTATGCGGCGGGAATGGCTGCAGATGCAGCTTCCAGCGACGAGGCGAGCGACGCCAAGCCACAACAAGGGCAGCGCTGAGCGGCGTAGCTGGCGGTGTGTTCGTTGGGCTGTGTTCTGAGCGCCGGTTCGCCGATGGATTGTGCAGCCGCACACCGCGCTGCCACGCCAGCGGCATAGCTGCGGTTCGCTCGGGAGGCGGCCCGCTGGGATCTCACAGGGGACGTAACGAATGGATGAGTTCAACCCGTATGCCGCGCCGGAGGCATTGCCGCCACCGCCTGCCAACACCAGCCCGGACAACGGCACCTGCTGGCGTGATGGAGATCAGTTGTTGGCCTTGCCGCATAGCGATCTGCCGCGTTACTGCGTCAAGTGCGGGAAACCGGCGCTGGAGTATCGCCAGCGCAGGTTCTACTGGCACTCGCCGTGGGTGTACCTGCTGATCCTGCTGCACTTCCTGGTCTATCTGATTGCCGCACTGGCGGTGCGCAAGACGGCAGTGCACAACGTCGGCCTGTG
Source organism: Stenotrophomonas sp. STEN022 (assembly GCF_056760155.1). NCBI lineage: Bacteria > Pseudomonadati > Pseudomonadota > Gammaproteobacteria > Lysobacterales > Lysobacteraceae > Stenotrophomonas > Stenotrophomonas sp. STEN022. The sequence goes on along the minus strand of NZ_JBRREG010000024.1, from coordinate 7,204 downwards.
TTCGGCACATCGCAAGCGACGGTTGAACTTCATCCTGATGGCGTGGGCGTCGCTGGTGCCGCTGTTTGGCTGTTTCCTGTTCGACAGTGGCGCGGTGATCGGCCTGGGGATACTGACGTTCCTGGTGATGGTGCTCTGGGGCCTGATCGGCATGCAGATACTCAAGCCCAAGAAGATCGATGTGTCCTTGGCTGTGTATCGCGGGGTATCTCCGGCGTTCCTGGCGCGCCTTCCGCGCTATCCGTATCGCCGCGACTAGCCGACTGCCGCAATCACGCCGGCTTGCACATGCGTGCCGGCGTGGATCGGTCAGTCTTCGCTGGGTGTCTGTGAGTGGTCCAGCAAGAACTGACTGATGGCCTGGCGCAGCGGCAGGTCGTCAGTGACACGCGCACATGCATCCGCCTGCAGGGCGTGGTCACGGGCTGCCTCCATTGCGTCGAGATTGGAGTAGCGTTCGGCCAGTGCAAGATGGATGGAAGCACTGTATTCGTCTGCGCCAGCAGCAACGGCCAGTGGCAGGGCGCGTTGGTAGAGCGCGATGGCGGCCTGGTCATCGGCGGTGAAATCGGCCAGCGTCTCCCATAGGAAGGGGTGGTCACGCCCATCGGCGGCGACCGCTTCACAATAGCTGCTGAGCTCCTCGTACAGAGCCCAGCTCAAGCGACGATCGTCGGCCTGCCCGGCATTGACGATATCTGTGGCCAGGCCCGCTACGCGTTCGTGGATATCCGGGGGTATTTTCATCATGTCGATTGGCAATGCGGGGGCTGAATTCTAGAGACTCAGCCCGGCAAACGCGGGAAGCCATGCGCATCGCGCTCTTCGGCCACGGCCTGGTCCTGGATCTGTTGGTGCAGGGTGCGGCGTTGGATCGTCTGCGGCGTTTCGCCGCGGCGCTGGCGCACGGCATTGAGCAGGCATTGGTTTGCCAGCGCCTGCTCATCCTGTGCGGCAAACACCTCGCCCAAGGCTTCCCATGCGTCGGCACCGGCATCCTGGGCAATGGCCCGGTGCAGGAACTCTTCGGCTTGCGCCCATTGGCCTTGGCCAGCGGCCAGGCGCGCCAAGCCCAGCAGCAGGGCAGGGCTGTTGGGATGCGACTGCAGCCAACGCTGGGCGCTTGCCCGGCGCGAATCGAATTTCTCCACCGGCAGCTGCGTGTACAGGCTGACCAGTGCTTCGTCCCAGTGGCTGTCGAGGGTCTGCTCGATGCTGCGCAGGGCGACGTCGGTCCAGTTCAGTGCCACCGCGCGCTGTGCGTAGCGCGCCACCGCCTGCGGGCTGACGCGGAGCGACTTGGGTAGCACCTCCCAGCGAGCAGCCAGCGTATTGACGTCGCTGGCTTCGTCGAGCATCTGCAGCGCGAGCGCGGTTTCCAGTCCGGCAACGGCGCTCGGCGGCAGCACCTGTTGCTGGCGTAATGCACCCAGTTGGCCGTAAGCCTCTTCAGCACGACCGGCGCGCTGCAAGGCCTCGGTACGCAGCCACAGGCCGCGTGGCGGCAAGGGTTGCAGGGCCGGGATGTCCAGCGCGTTGATCGCTTCCAGTGGCTTGTCCAGCTGCAGCCAGCGCTCGGCGCTGTGCAGGGCGTGCAGGTGTGGATCGGCTTCCGCCAACTGCTGCAGGTGTTGGCCGGCGCTGCTGTTGTCCTCGCGTGCTTCGGCCGCGCGCATGGCCGCAACCAGTGCGATAGGGCGTACGGCCTTCTCCGTTGCGGCGCTCTGCAGCAGTTTTTCGGCGCGCTGCCATTGGCCGTTATCCAGTGCCTGCAGGCCATCGATCAGGCGCGCACGGCCCTGCTTGCGGCGATGCCGTGCCCAGGCCCGGAACGGAGTGCTGATCAGCGACCACAGCAGCCATACCAGCAAGGCGGCGATCAGCACCGCCAACGCGGCCTGCGGCAAGGTAGCGATGTAGTCGTGGTTGCCGGCACGGACGATCACTTCGCCCAGGGCGCGCACCGAATCCTGGCCCAGCCATTGCGCGCCAAAAATACCCAGGGCAGCGACCAGCAGGCCCAGCAACAGGGAGCGGAAAGCCTTCATGGTGCGTCCTTGGCGGCGCGCGTGCTGCGCAGTTGCTGCAGGGTGCTGCCGAGCTCGGGCAGGTTGGGACGGAGTTCCACGCCGCGCATCTCGCGCAGTTCGCTGCGGCGCTGCTGGCGTTGCGGTGAATCCGGCCACAACCGCTGCAGCCAGCCGTCAGCGCGATCCAGTGCCTGCTGCCAGGCCTTGTCATCACCACGTTCGAGGGCGGCGCGGGCCAGGCTCAGCTCGATCTGCAGCGAGTCATTGGCGGCGATCCGCTCAGAGCGGGCAACCAGCACCTTGCCGTCGGCCGGACGGATCTGCACCAGCGGCGACAGCATCTGTTGCCACCATGGCTGCTGGGTGTCGGCTGGCAATTGCAGGTGTTCGGGCAGGCGCTCCAGTTCAGCGGACCACTGCTCAAGCTGGGCAGCGGTGCGGGCGCGCACGCCCGGGCCCAATGCGTCCAGCGCATTGCGCTCCTGGATCAGCGCCTGGCGCAGGTTGAGGTAGTCGGGGCTGTCGATGCCTTCCAGCGCGCTGGCGGCCAGTGCATACAGACGGCGCGCACCGTCCAGGTCACCCGCAAAGGTCAGCCGTTGCTGGGCCTGGTTGAGCAGCAGTTCTGCCTCCTCGCGGCGCACGGCCTGCGCGCCCTGGCGCGAACTGTCGGCCAATTGAGCGAGGTTTTCTTCCAGCAGCGCATTGCGCTGGCTCAGCCCCAGCACTTCATCGCGCAGCACGCGGTTGGTGGCGGCTGCGTCCTGGATGCTGCGGGCATTGGCGCGCTGGTCGCGGCGCAGGGCTTCCAGCCCCTGCTGCATGGCGGTCAGTTGCTGGGTCGCGCTGTCGCGAGCCTGGTCGGCCTGCTGTTGGCGGCTCTGCCAGCTGTGCCAGCCAAACCAGCCGGCAGCGACCAGCACGGCGATGGCGATCAGCGGCAGGAGCCAGCGCAGGGGCCGGCGCGGTTGAGCGGGTGCGACGTCTTCATTCATCGGGGGGCAACATCCTTGGCGGGCATGGCCACGACACAAGGGTGACCACGCTGTTGGTGCAGGCAAAGCATCGCCCGCGCGCTGCATGCCTGCAAGTCGCCTTTGGTTTTGTACTCAGCCTGCGGCCTGGAAAAGCGCTGCGTGGGCGGCGCTGGCGAGCTGTCCTGGCAAGGGACCGGCGGCAACGCTGATGTTGTGGAAGCCAAGTTCGGTGGCAAGCTCAGCCAGCCGCGCGCTGGCGGCGACCGCTGCGGCCTGCTGCCAGCGCTGCAACAGGTCTGGCGGCAGATACGGCAGCACCGTCTGCAGCGCTTCGCCGCTGCTGATCGCCACCACGTAAGGTGTGGGCAGCGCCTGCAGGCGGGCAATGGTGGCCTTGCTGACCGGCAACGGCACCCGTTCGTAGACATGGATGCGTTGCAGCTTGGCGCCACGTTCGCGCACCTGTGCGGCAATCACCCCGCGGCCGCCGGGCGCGGTGACCAAGGCTACACGCAGGCCGTGCAGGTGCTGCATGGCGGGCAAGGCCAGCAAGCCCTCGCTGTCCATCCGGGTCGGCGCCTGCACGCTGGTCGCACCGCGGCGGCGCAAGGCGCGCGCGGTGCCTTCACCAACGGCGATCAGGCTGCCTGCGCGAAGCTCGGCCAATGGCAGTAAACGCGCGGCAGCTTCGGCGGCGGCAGGGCTGGTGAATACCAGCCGGTCGTATTCGCGCGCCGCGTTCAGCTGCTCGCGTGTTTCTTCGTCGGTGCGCATCTGCAGCCGCCAGGGTGACAACGCCAGCGTACGTGCACCCAAACGCGCAGCTGCGCTGCGCAAGGTGTCGTGTTGCCCTTGCGGGCGCATCGAGATGAGATGCCAGACCGTGTCGGCTGGCACATAGGCGGGGCGATTCATTCCATGCATTATGCGGGCGCTTTCCGTTTTGCGTGCGCGTCCATGTCCGAACATTTTGATGACCCCGTGTTGCTGGAAAACCTTCAGCGCACTCTCACGGCAATGCCGCCGGTTGCGGCGATGGGCATCCACATTGCCGGCTATGACAATGGCGTGCTGCGCATGCAGGCGCCGCTGGACGTCAACATCAACGACAAGGGCAATGCCTTCGGCGGCAGTCTGGCGTCGGTGATGACCCTGTCGGGCTGGGCGCTGGTCAGCATGCGCCTGGGCTTGGCCGGCAAGCAGGCCGAGGTCTATGTGGCCGACAGCAACATCCGCTACCGAGCGCCGGTGTATGGCGACCTGCTGGCAACCGCGCGATTGGCGCCGGACCAGGACTGGGATGAATTCCTGACCACGTTCAGTAAGCGCGGTCGTGCGCGGGTGACGGTACGGGCGGCGATCGAAGGTGGAGCGGCCGAGTTTGAAGGGCGTTTCGTTGCCCTCGGCAAAGGCTAATATCGGCCATCACCGAGGGGGTCTGCATGTACCGAAACCTGTTCCAGTCCGTTGTCATCGCCCTGTTGCTGGTCGTTGGTACAGCGCAGGCCGAGGGCCCGAGTCGCTCACAGCGCAGCAAGCTGCTGCCTACCCAGGATGCCTATGTTGCGGCCGTGCGTTGGGGCGATTTCGACAAGGCGGAAGAGTTCATCGACCCGCTGTACCTGCAGCAGCATCCGATCACCGACCTGCAGCGCGAGCGCTACCGGCAGGTGCAGGTGTCCAGCTACCGCGAGCGTTCGGGCGGCGCCGGCGCCGATGGCAGCATCGAGCGACGCGTCGAAATGGGCGTGATCAACCGCAATACCCAAGCCGAGCGCAAGGTCATCGTGAACGAGCGCTGGCGCTGGGATCCGGAGGCCAAGCGCTGGTGGCAGGCGGCCGGTTTGCCGGACTTCTGGCAGGGCCAATGAGGCATTGGCTGCATTTTCACCGGCTGTGCGACAATCCCTGCCCGCTTATCGACCCGTGACCTGAGTGAATTACGAAGAGTTGCTGGCCTTCGCCGGCCGAAATCCGATGCTGTCGCTGGCCCTGGTCGGCCTGACGGTGGTCATCATTGCCACCGAGATCGCCCGCCTGTTCCGTGGCTACAAGTCGCTCAAGCCGTCCGAATTGACCCATATGATCAATGCCGGCGGCGCGACCGTGATCGATCTGTCGGCTGCTGCCGACTTCGAGAAGGGCCATATTGCCGGTAGCCGCAATGTGCAGCCGGCGCAGTTGACCCCCGCACACAAGCTGCTGGCCAACGCCAAGCAGAGCCCGGTGGTACTGCTGTGCCGTACCGGCAATGCCTCGGCAACAGCAGCCAAAACGCTGAAAAAGGCCGGTTACGAGCAGGTTTATGTGCTCGACGGTGGTTTGCCGGCATGGCAGGCAGCAGATCTGCTGTTGGTCAAAGGCCGCAACTGAGTCAGCAAATTTTCAGTTAGGGCTTGTGTAGGTGGGCAACCGCCCCCATCGCTGGTCTTGTACTAATCCCATTCAATGAACAATCTGTTCTGGAGTCTTGAGCAATGTCCGAAGAGAACACCAACGGCGTAGTCCCGGCCGACGAATCCGCCAACGGCCCGGCTTTCACCATCGAGAAGATCTACGTCAAGGACGTTTCGTTCGAGTCGCCGAACTCCCCGGTCATCTTCAACGAAAACGTGCAGCCGGATCTGCAGCTGAACCTGAACCAGAAGGTGCAGCGCCTGTCCGACACCGCTTTCGAAGTGGTGCTGGGCGTGACCCTGACCTGCAAGGCCGGCGACAAGACCGCCTATGTGGCCGAAGTTGAGCAGGCTGGCGTGTTTGGCCTGATCGGCCTGGAGCCGCAGGCAATCGACGTGCTGCTCGGCACCCAGTGCCCGAACATCCTGTTCCCCTACGTGCGTTCGATGGTGTCGGACCTGATCCAGGCTGGCGGCTTCCCGCCGTTCTACCTGCAGCCGATCAACTTTGAAGGCCTGTACGCCGAAACCCTGCGTCAGCGTCAGCAGCAGGGCGAGCCGTCGCTGGCCGACTCCGAGCCGGCTGGCAACGCCTGATCGGCGTCTGCGTTTCTGTATGAGTACGAACGACGCAGAAAAGATCGCCGTTGTCGGCGCGGGCTCCTGGGGCACCGCGCTGGCCACACTGTTGGCCCGGCACGGTCATACGACCGTGCTGTGGGGACGTGATGCAGCTGTAATCGAGGCGATTGATCAGCGTCATGAGAATCCCCGGTATCTGCCGGGGATTCCCTTGCCAGAATCTTTGCGCGCCAGCACCGACCTGGCTGCCACCGTTGCCGGGGCAGACTGGATCCTGGTGGTGGTGCCTTCGCATGCCTTTGCCGAAACCGTGCGCGCGCTGGCGCCGTTGCGGCCGGCCGGGGCAGGTGTGGCTTGGGCGACCAAGGGCTTCGAGCCCGGCTCAGGCCGTTTCCTGCATGAAGTAGCGCGTGAGGTGCTGGGCCCGGACGTGCCGTTGGCCGTCGTCACCGGCCCGTCCTTTGCCAAAGAAGTTACCTTGGGCCTGCCCACCGCCATCACCGTCCACGGTGATGACGATGCGTTTTCCCAGCAAGTGGCCGATGCCATGCATGGCCCGGCATTCCGTGCCTATACCGGCGACGACATGGTCGGCGCCGAGTTGGGCGGGGCGATGAAGAACGTGCTGGCGGTAGCTACCGGCGTAGCCGATGGCATGCAGCTGGGCCTGAACGCCCGCGCTGGCCTGATCACCCGCGGCCTCAATGAAATGCTGCGGCTGGCGGCTGCCATCGGTGGCAAGCCAGAAACCCTGATGGGTCTGGCCGGCCTCGGCGATCTGGTGCTGACCAGTACCGGCGACCTGTCGCGTAACCGTCGGCTGGGTTTGGCGCTTGGCCGCGGCCAGAGCCTGCCCGATGCGGTGAAGGAAATCGGCCAGGTGGTGGAATCGGTGCAGACTGCCGATGAAGTCATGCGTCAGGCCGACCGTCACGGCATTGATCTGCCGATCTCCAAGGCAGTGCAGTCAGTACTGCACGGCGAACTCAGCCCATCCGAAGGCCTGCAGCAGCTGCTGGCCCGTGAGCAGAAGCCGGAATACCCGGACACGCTGTTCAAATAAGGATGAGCGAGGATTGAAGAAGAAGCCCGGCAATGCCGGGCTTTTTTTGCGCGTCCTGTAGTGGGGGGGGGGGCGCGGCGGCGGGGCGGGGGGGGGGGGGCGAGGGGGGGGGCGGGGGGGGGCGCCACACCCCCACCCCCCGCGCGCCCCGCGGGG
>NZ_JBRREG010000023.1:0-52137 GCF_056760155.1 Stenotrophomonas sp. STEN022 | reverse complement strand
CTGTGCAGCGTGGATGCTCTGGAGGGTTGGGGGAGCAGCGTAAGCCGCGAGGCTGACAGATTGGCAGAGCGCGGTATCAACGACACCTGCAGCGACGCGCGCCTCGCGGCTTACGCCGCTCCCATAACCAGAACGAATGCAGTGCCGAGGATGCTGTGGAAGCCAGCAATGCGCTCCCTCCCTTTGCCGAAGGCAAGGGGAGGGCTGGGGAGGGGTAAAGCTTTGTGCTGTTGGATTGTGAGCTTCACGGCTCACGCCGTTCCCACAATCAGCCAGCACTGCGTCTCAGCCCCTCTCCCGTTTACGGGAGAGGGGCTGGGGTGAGGGCGCTTTCGCTGTTTGAATGTCGATCTGCAGTGCTATCGGCTTCGCGGCTGACGCCGTTCCCTCAAACACAATGCGACTGCTCAACCCAACAGGGTGCGCACTTTCTTCAACGCCGCCATGAAGGACTCGATCTCTTCATGCGTGTTGTAGAACGCCAGCGAGGCGCGGCAGGTGGCGGCTACGCCGTAGTACTGCAGCAGCGGGTGCGCGCAGTGCTGGCCAGAGCGCACGGCAACGCCTTGCAGGTCGAGCAGGGTTGCCAGGTCGTGCGCATGCGCGCCTTCGATCTGGAACGACACCACCGCCGCCTTGTTGGGCGCGGTGCCGAAGATGCGCAGGCCTTCAACACGCTGCAGTTCTTCGGTGAAGTGGGCCAGCAATTCCTGTTCGCGGGCTTCGATGTGTTCGCGGCCCAGCGCTTCCAGGTAATCCACCGCCACGCCTAGGCCGATGAAGCCGGCGATGTTCGGGGTGCCGGCTTCAAACTTGTGCGGGGCATCGTTGAACACGGTGCCTTCGAAGCTGACTTCCTTGATCATCTCGCCGCCGCCGAGGAAGGGTGGCATGTCCTGCAGATGCTCACGGCGTGCCCACAGCGCGCCGGTGCCGGTGGGGCCGCACATCTTGTGGCCGGTCACGGCGTAGAAATCGCAGCCGATCGCTGCCACATCCACCGCCAGGTGCGGTGCGGCCTGCGAACCGTCAATCACGGTGACGATGCCGCGCTTGCGCGCTTCACGGCAGATCTCGCGGACCGGGTTGATGGTGCCCAGCACGTTGGACACGTGGGTGAGCGCCAGCAGCTTCACTTCCGGGGTCATCGCTGCATGCAGCGCGTCCAGGTCGAGGCTGCCGTCGGGCTTGATCTCGGCCACGCGGACGCTGGCGCCGGTGCGCTCGGCGACCAGCTGCCACGGCACGATGTTGGCATGGTGCTCCATGCGCGAGACCAGGATCACATCGCCAGCCTTCAAGCGCGGCAACGCCCACGAATACGCGACCAGGTTGATCGCGAAGGTGGTGCCGCTGCACAGCACCAGCTCATCGCTGCGCACGTTGAGGAAGCGCGCCAATTTGCTGCGCGCACCTTCGTAGGCCTCGGTGGCCTCGCTGCCGAGCGCATGCACCGCGCGGCTGACATTGGCGTTGTAGCGGCGGTAGAACTCGTCCACCGCGCCGATCACCGACAGCGGCTTCTGCGCGGTGTTGGCATTGTCGAAGTACACCAGCGGCTTGCCGTTGACTTCGCGCATCAGCAGCGGAAAGTCGGCGCGCACGCGCTCCCAGTCGGGGGCGCTGGCCGGGTGGTGGATCGGACGCGGGGAACTGAGGTTCATGCCATGCCTGCCTGTTGCAGTGCCTGGTCCAGATGGCGGGCCAGCTTTTCGGTGAGAACGCCTTCCACCGCAGACAGCGGCTCGTGGCAGAACGCAGCGCTGAGCATGGCGCGTGCCTGTTCGGCCGGCACGCCACGCGAGCGCAGGTAGAACAGCGCATTGGCGTCGAGCTGGCCAACGGTGGCGCCATGCGCCGCCTTGACCTCGTCGGCGTCGATCACCAGCGTCGGCTGGGTATCGATTTCGGCATCGGCCGATAGCAGCAGGTTCTTGTTGGAGAGGTTGGCATCGGTGCCATCGGCGCCTTCGCGGATGCCGATACCACCGTGGAACACCACGCGGCTGCGGTTGGCCGCCACGCCACGCCAGACCAGCTCGGCGCTGGTGTCCTTGGCGATGTGCTCGATGCCCAGACGGGTGTCGATATGGCGACGACCGGTGCCCAGCAGCACGCCATTGGCGGTCAGCTTGGCGTTGTCGCCTTCCAGGCGCACGTTGAGCTCATGACGGCTCAGCGCAGCACCCAGTTCCAGGTCGATGCGGCGGTACTCGGCATCGCGGGCCAGTACCGCATCAGTGCGCAGCAGCGAAGTGGCACGCGCACTGTCGGCCTGCACGCGGGCGTGCGACAGCACGGCGTCCTGGGCGATGTGGACGTGGACCAGGGTGTTGTCCAGGTGCGCGCTGTCGCCAGCCTGCAGGTGGTGCTCGACCAGACCGAACACCGCGCCACGGCGCAGCTCGATCAGGTGACGGTGATGCCAGGCGTGGTCGCTGGAATCCGCCGCGCTGACAAATACCAGATGCAGCGGCGTTTCGCTGACGATGCCGTCGGCGACCTGCACCAGCACGCCTTCGTCGGCGAGTGCGGCATTGAGCTGGGCGAACACTTCCTCGGCGCGCTCGAAGCGACGGCCAAGGAAACGCAGCGCCTCGGGCTCTTCGGCCTGCACGGCAGACAAGGTGCGCACCTGCACACCGGCATCCAGCGACGACAGATCGCTCAACGCAGCGCTGTGGCGACCGTTGACGAAGACCAGGCGCGGCGACGGGATGTCGGCCAGTAGCGCGGTATCAATGTCCGGGGCCTGCAGCGGCGCGGCAGTGAAACTGCGGCGCTCCAGCTGGCGCAGTGAGGTGTACTTCCAGGCCTCGTTGCGGGCGGCGGGCAGGCCGGTCTTGAGGGCGGCCTCAAGAATCGACTCCCGTTCGGCGATTTTCGTTGAATCCCCGCACATGGATGTGCGGGCTGTTGCGAAGGAATCGCGCAACGAATCGAGCAGGGCATTCATTACTTGGCCGCCTCGCGGACCACGCGGTCCTTCAGGAAGTCATAACCGTGGGCTTCCAGCTCCAGCGCCAGTTCCGGGCCGCCGGTCTTGACGATGCGGCCGTCGGCCAGCACGTGCACCACGTCCGGCTTGATGTAGTCGAGCAGGCGCTGGTAGTGGGTGATGACCAGGAACGAACGCTCCGGCGAACGCAGTGCGTTGACGCCATCGGCCACGCTCTTCAGCGCATCGATGTCCAGGCCGGAGTCGGTTTCGTCGAGGATTGCCAGCTTCGGCTCGAGCACGGCCAGCTGGAAGATCTCGTTGCGCTTCTTCTCGCCACCGGAGAAACCTTCGTTGACACCGCGATGCAGCAGCTCGTCCTTCAGGTGCAGCACGGCCAGCTTCTGCCGGACCAGCTTGAGGAACTGCATCGAGTCCAGTTCTTCCTCGCCACGTGCCTTGCGCTGCGCATTGAGCGCGGCACGCAGGAAGTAGGTGTTGTTGACGCCGGGGATTTCCACCGGGTACTGGAAGGCCAGGAACAGGCCGGCGGCGGCGCGTGCTTCCGGTTCCAGCTCCAGCAGGTCGCCATCTTCGAACTGCACGCTGCCAGCGGTGACGTCGTAGCCGTCGCGGCCGGACAGGACATTGCCGAGGGTGGACTTGCCGGCGCCGTTCGGGCCCATGATGGCGTGCACTTCGCCCGGCTTCACTTCCAGCGACAGACCCTTGAGGATTTCCTTGTCGCCGATGCTTGCGTGGAGGTTTTCGATCTTCAGCATGAGGGTGCGTTCTTCAATATGTAGGGTGCGGGGCGATCAGAGCTCGCCTTCGGCGCGATCGAGGAAGGTGGCGCGCAGCCACTGGGTGCGCTTGCGGGTCAGTTCGGCCTTGTTGGCCGAGTACAGCATCGGGTACATCGAGCCGTACAGAACGCGCGGATTCTCGTCCTTGCCCACCGGGTAGCGCGCTTCGATATCAGCGTCGCGCAGCGGGATCCACAGGCGCTGGGCTGCGCGCAGCTTGTCGATGGCGACCTGCTGGCCCTGCAGTTTCTGCATCACCTGCCGGTATACCGCGTTGAGCTCGGCGTCGGCCGCGGTGGCTTCAGCCGCCGCACACTCGTTGATATCCAGCTGGGTGCGGGCGTCATCGCAGGCCTTGCCCGGTGATGCGGCGAAAGCTGCGAACGGCAGCACGGCCAGCAGTAGCAGCGGCAGGCGGCTCATCCGACCGATCCTTCGAGCGAGACTTCCAGCAGCTTCTTGGCTTCCACCGCGAACTCCATCGGCAGCTCCTTGAAGACCTGCTTGCAGAAGCCGTCGACGATCATCGACACCGCGTTTTCCTGGTCGATGCCGCGGGCGCGGCAATAGAACAGCTGGTCGTCGGAAATCTTGGAGGTGGTGGCCTCGTGCTCGACGGTGGCGCTGGGATTCTTCACCTCGATATAGGGGAAGGTGTGGGCGCCACACTTCTTGCCGATCAGCAACGAGTCGCACTGGGTGTAGTTGCGCGCGCCTTCGGCACCACGGTCAACCCGCACCAGGCCGCGGTAGGTGTTCTGGCCACGGCCGGCGCTGATGCCCTTGGAGATGATCTTGCTCTTGGTGCGCTTGCCGACGTGGATCATCTTGGTGCCGGTATCGGCCTGCTGGCGATGGTGGGTCAGCGCAACCGAGTGGAATTCACCGACCGAGTCGTCGCCCAGCAACACGCAGGACGGGTACTTCCAGGTGATGGCCGAGCCGGTTTCCACCTGGGTCCAGGTCACCTTGGAGCGCGCGCCACGGCATTCGGCACGCTTGGTGACGAAGTTATAGATGCCGCCGACGCCGTTCTCGTCGCCCGGGTACCAGTTCTGCACGGTCGAATACTTGATCTCGGCATCTTCCAGCGCCACCAGCTCGACCACCGCGGCGTGCAGCTGGTTCTCATCGCGCATCGGCGCGGTGCAGCCTTCCAGGTAGGAGACGTAGGCCTTGTCTTCGCAGATGATCAAGGTGCGCTCGAACTGCCCGGTATTGCTGGCGTTGATGCGGAAATAGGTGCTCAGCTCCATCGGGCAGCGCACGCCGGCCGGGATGAAGACAAAGCTGCCGTCGGAGAACACTGCCGAGTTCAACGCGGCGAAATAGTTGTCGCCCACCGGCACCACCGAGCCCAGGTACTTGCGCACCAGCTCCGGGTATTCGCGGATGGCTTCGGAGATGGAGCAGAACACCACGCCCTTTTCGGCCAGCTCCTTGCGGAAGGTGGTGCCGACCGAAACCGAGTCGAACACCGCATCCACCGCCACACCGGCAAGCTTTGCGCGCTCATGCAGCGGCACGCCGAGCTTTTCGTAGGTGTCGAGCAGTTCCTTGGGCACTTCGTCCAGCGACTGGTACTTCGGGCCCTTGGGCGCGGAGAAGTAGCTCAGCGCCTGCAGGTCGATCGGGCCGATCTGCAGCTTGGCCCAGTCCGGCTGGCGCATGGTCAGGAAGTGGCGGTAGGCGTCCAGGCGCCATTGCGTCATCCACTCGGGCTCGTCCTTCTTGGCCGAGAGGGCGCGGATGACGTCTTCGTCCAGACCCGGCGGGAACGACTCGGACTCGATCAGGGTGACAAAGCCGGCGTCGTACTTGCGCCCCAGCTGTTCGTGGATTTCACGGTTCGGACTGTCGACGGTGTCGACCTTTTCAATGATCTCGGTGGCCATCAGGGCTGCCTACGGTTGTTCAGGAGACGACGTCGGCGCTGATGCGTCGACGGTCGGCAAGCGGTAAGGGGTGCAGCATCTGCGCAAGGGTGACGCCGCGCAGGGCATCGGAAACCACGTCATTGATCAGCCGCCAGTTCGAGCGCACACCGCACTGCCCGGCAAGACCGCACTGGCTCTGCTCCTGACTGCATTCGGTGATCGCCAAGGGGCCTTCCATCGCTTCCAGGATCTCGATCAGGGTGATCTCGGAGGCCGGGCGGGTAAGCCGGTAACCGCCATGCACGCCGCGCAGGCCTTCGACCAGGCCAGCCTGGGCCAGCGGCTTGAGCAGCTTGCTGACGGTGGGCGGCTCCAATCCGGCGGCTTCAGCCAGATCGGTCGCGCTCAGCACTTCGACTGGCCGTGCGGCAAGCACGGTCAGGACGACGGTGGCGTAATCGGTGAGCTTGGTGACGCGGAGCATTGCGGAGGCGGGAAATCAATGTGGACCAAAATTGTACGCTTTCTGGTCCGGAGGGCCAAGTTTTGCTGTTCAGCTGGCAGAAACCCCCCAGCCAAACAGGGGACTGCAGCTGTTTCCTCTCCCCTCGTGGGAGAGGATGCCGAAGGCAGGAGAGGGGAGCGGCGCAGCCGCTGCAGTTCTCCTCTCCCCTTGTGGGAGAGGATGCCGAAGGCAGGAGAGGGGAGCGGCGCAGCTGCTGCAGTTCGCTTCTGCTTAAAAGTAGTCGGGTAGGGATATTGGTGAGTTTTGATCCTGCGCCAACAGCTACCCCTCTCCCCAACCCTCTCCCACAAGGGGAGAGGGAGCCAAAGTCAGCAGCAAGTGCGCGGCGCAGCCGCTGCTCCATGCTTTCGATTCGTCGTAAAGCATGACGCGGAATCCCCAATCCAGGTGCCTCCCCTTGGGTTGTCCTGCCCGATGGGCGAGAATCACCGCCTCACTCAAGTCCCGGCCATGTACATGCCCAAGAAGATCCAGGCGCGCAAATCCTCCATCCACGGAAACGGTGTGTTCGCCGTGGCCGCCATCAAGAAGGGCGAGCGCGTCATCGAATACAAGGGCAAGCGCCGTACCCATGCCGAAGTGGATGCAGACGATGCGGGTGATGTGGAAACCGGCCACACCTTCCTGTTCACCCTGAACGACGATTACGTCATCGATGCCAACTACAAGGGCAACGACGCACGCTGGATCAACCACAGCTGCGATCCGAACTGCGAGGCGACGATCGAAGAGGTCGAAGGCGATGACCGTACCGCCGACAAGGTGTTCATCGAAGCCATCCGCGAGATCAAGCCTGGCGAAGAGCTGACCTACAACTACGGCATCACCCTGGCCGAGCGCCACACCCCGCGCCTGAAGAAGATATGGGAATGCCGTTGCGGCTCGCCCAAGTGCACCGGCACGATGCTGCAGCCGAAGCGCTGAAAAGCGCCCGCTGGTTTTGTGGGAGCGGCGTCAGCCGCGAGGCTACCGCCAGCTCAGTTGCTGCCACTAGATGTCGAAACGGCTCTGTTTGGGGGAAGGCTCGGCTTCGAGGCTGACACATCGCCGGCTTCGCGACTTATGGCCCGAGGCCACCCAGCGCCGCTCCCACAAGCAGATCAAACTGAAAGAGGCCGCAATCGCGGCCTCTTTCAGTTACTGTGGCAATCTCGCTCAGTTGCCCAACAAACCCTGCGGCACGAAGCTGCCCAGGTTCTGGTTGAAGTCCACTGCGATGCGGCCGTTCTGGATGCCCACCGACTTCACCTGCAGCACGCCCATGACCTTGGCGATGGCCGGGTCTATCTTGTAGATCGGCTCACGGCGGGCGTAGTCGGCCAGCCAACTGTTGAGCAGGCTGCGGGTGCTTGAATCCAACTCACCGCTACCGGCACTGGGGCGGAAGCCATCAACGGTGGGCTGGTCCAGATGGAAGCCCTGGGTCTGCGCGTCGTAGCGCAGGCCGCTGCTGATCTGCACATCGCCCACCGGCATCGACGAGCCGCCGGCGGCCATCGCCAGGTTGAAGCCCAGATCCAGGCGGCTGCCCTGCGGCAAGGTCAGCCGCGGCTGGCTGACGGTCAGTGCCAGCAGGCCGCCAAGCGCCTTCTGCGTGCGCGGGAAGCTGCCGTCCAGGTACTGCTGCACGTCGGCGGCACCCACAGTCAATTGCTTGCCGTTGACCTGCGGTGCGGCATGGGCGCTGCCGGCGATGGCGATCAAGGCGATGCAGGGGAGGAGCTGGGAACGCAGGTTCATCGGGCGCACTCGGTGATGGCGGCAGGTTGGACTAGCAAGATAACCGGATAGGGTGAACGGCCAATTAGCAGGCTCGTTCCAATCGGGCAGAAGTGCTGCCTGCCTAGTATCCCAACCATTGCGACGAATGAGCGGATCGGCGCGATATCAGCGCTTGAAGTGCTGTTTTCCGGTCGCGATGATCCGCCGCATAGGCCCTGTAACCGCCGAGGCCTATGCCAACGGCTCCGTTCCGGTGCGGTGATGCCGGCCGTCTGCGGAACAACTAGTCAGCATTACCGGTGATTCATTCCGCGGGGGTCTGCAACTGCTTGAGCTTGTGCAGCAACTGGCCCAGCTCAGGCTGCAGCGCGCTCAACAGGCTGTCGGGCTTGCCAGCCGATTCGGCCAGTGTCTCCAGCAGGCCGGTGACGACCACGATGCCGGCGTCCTCATTGCAGGACAGGCGACGTTGGCCTTGCGCGGACTCCAACTGGCGCATCCAGTTGTATTGGCTGCGTTGTTCGAACTCGATCGAGCAACGGCCGCTGCACTGCTGGCCGTCAGTCTCGATCGGAGTGACGGAGATTCGGTAGCGATGCTTGCTGATGGACATGGTGGACTACGTGGGGAAGCGGTGGGAGTGGCCACCATAGGCCCGCTCCGGCGCCGGTACGAGGCGTTGGACCATGACGCTGTGTTCCAGTGTTTTTCCCATGCCACAGGCGGAACGCTGCGACCCATGGGAACGTTTTCCACGTTGCGATCAGGCAAAAAAAACGGGACGGCAGGGCCGTCCCGTTTCTTCGCCAAGGGGCGCGCTGATTACAGCGCAGCGTCCTTGAGCTTCTTGAGCGGACGCACCTTGAGCTTGGTGGTGGCCGGCTTGGCGGCAAACCACTGCTCTTCCTTGGTGAACGGGTTGATGCCCTTGCGCTTCGGCTTGGCAGCAACGCTCACGGTGGAGATCTTCAGCAGGCCCGGCAGGGTGAAGGAGCCAGCGCCCTTCTTGTTGACCGAGGCGGCAACGGCGCCTTCCAGGGCGGCGAACACAGCGCGCACGTCCTTGGCAGCGACCGAGGTGGCTTCAGCGATGTGGGCGACCAGACCGGACTTGGTCAGTGCTTCCTTGATCGGCTTCAGTGCGGCCGGCTTGGCGGCAGCCTTGGTTGCAGCCTTCGTAGCTACTTTCTTCACTGCCTTCTTCGGGGCAGCCTTTTTAGCGGTCTTTGCCATGATTTCCTGTTCCGTGAACGGTTGGTTGTTGGTCGTGCCGACCCCGTCGGCAAGCGAAATGTAGGGCATGAATTGCGTGACGCCAATAGGTAATCGAAGAAAAAGCCCATAAAAATTGGTTCTGGACGTATTTGGACAACAAATTGGTGCTGGAAGTCATGCAAAAACAGGGCAGGACTGCGATCAGTCGCGGTGTTGCCCCTGGTCTGCGGGCACGCCGTTGCGCTGACAGCTGCACCGCACAAACCGCTAACAGGATGTGGTTTAGGCTGGCGGAGCCATCCACCACGAGGAGTTCCACCATGGGTATTTCGCGTCACGCCACCGCACATTGGGAAGGCGATCTGAAGGCCGGGCAGGGCCGCTTGAGTACGCCGCAGAGCGGCTTGATGGAGAACACCCGCTACGCCTTCAACAGCCGCTTCGGCGATGAGAAGGGCACCAACCCCGAAGAACTGATTGCCGCCGCACATGCCGGCTGCTTCACCATGGCGCTGTCGGCAAAGCTCAGCGAGGCCGGCTTCCCACCGACCTCATTGGATACCCGTGCCGATGTCGACCTGTCGATGGAGGGCGGCCCGCAGCTGTCGCAGATCCGGCTGAAGGTAAAAGCGGTGGTGCCGGGCCTGGACGAGACCCGGTTCCGCGCAATTGCCGATGACGCCAAGCAGAACTGTCCGGTGTCCAAGGCGCTGAGTGCGGTGCCGATCAGCCTGGATACCGAGTTTTCGGCCTGACCTGGCGCTGGCCCGGCGAGCGTTCAGCGCTGGCCGGGCCGGTTCAGGGTCGTTTCACCCGTCGCGCCTGAGCATCGCTCATCCCTTGTTCCTCATTCCTGCCGGAGTGGTTGCTGCCATGAGTCGCTCGCTAGCTGTTGCCGCTGTCCTTGTTGTCGGTGGTCTGGTCGCCTCCAATGCGTCCGCACAGCGTTATGACAACGGTCAATACCGCCCCAACGGTTCTTACGATGATGGCCAGTACCGTCCGGATTCACGCTACGACGATGGCCAGTACCGTGGCGGAAACGCCGGCAACGGTGCTGTGTACGACTACGCGCGGGTGGTGCGGGTGGACCCGGTCATCGTCAATGGCAACCAGGGCCGAAACGAGCGCTGCTATGAGCGTAACGACGGCGGTTATGTGGATAACAACAATGGTTATCAGGCCGGCGGCTATGGCAACAACAGCTACGGCAACAACAACGGCTATCGAAATGACGGCTATGACCAGCGTGGCTACGACAACGGCCAGTACCGGCAGGGCAACGAACGCGGTCGCCAGTGGGCGACGGTGATCGGTGGTCTGGCTGGTGCGGTGATCGGCAGCCGCATCGGTGGTGGCGATGGCCGCTACCTGGGTACCGCGGTCGGCACCATTGCCGGCGGAGCTGCCGGTCGCGCCATCTACGAAGCCAGCAACCGGCCGACCTACCAGCGCGGTGACGTGCGGGTCTGTGAGCCCAGCGGCTATGGCAGCGAGAGCGAGCGGGTGGATGGCTACGACGTCACCTACGAATACGCTGGCCGCCAATACCGCACCCATCGCGACTACCACCCCGGCGAGCAGATCCGCGTCCGCGTCGATGTAAGCGCCGACTGAGCGCAGCGGGCGTTTCTGCCCGGATGAGGTGCAGGGCACGGTTTGTCAGGCCGGGCCGATGACGGCATAGTCCACGCATTCCGTTGTGGAGCGTGCCTGATGCGTCGTCTTGCCTGTGTAGCCCTGTTGCTCCCTTGTCTGCATGCACTCCCGGCCCAGGCCGAGGTCAAGCTGCTGGTCGCCGATACCATCCGCACCGGTGACCCGGCGCAGCCGGTGGTAGGTGCCATCGCCTGGGAGAGCGACAGCGGCAAGGTACTGGATGTGGGCAGTGCCGATGCGCTGCTGCAGTTGTACCCGCAGGCACCGCGCATCGATGTGGGCGAAGCGACCGTGGTGCCGGGCCTGATCGATGCCCATGCGCACATCATGGGCCTGGGCAATACCTTGATGCAGGCCGATCTCACCGGCGCACGCAATCGCGGCGAAGTGCTGGAGCGGCTGCAGACCTTCGAGAAAACCCTGGCACCCGGCGAGTGGCTGCTGGGCCGCGGCTGGGACCAGAACCGTTGGGACAACACCGATTTCCCCACCGCCGCCGATCTGGATGCGGCTTTCCCGCAGCGGCCGGTTTATCTGGAACGCGTTGACGGCCATGCCGGTTGGGTCAACAGCGCCGCCATCCGCCTTGCCGAGAAGGCGGGCAAGTCGCTGTCCGGCGATTGGCAGCCGGAGGGCGGGCGCATTCTTCGCGATGCCGCTGGCAAGCCCAGCGGTGTGCTGGTCGACGGCGCAGCATCACTGGTCTACGCGCAGATCCCGGCATTGGACGACGCCTCGCGCGAAAAGCGCCTGCAAGCTGCGCTGCAGGCGGCAGTAAGCAATGGTCTGACCGGTGTGCATGACATGGGCGTGTCGCGAGAGGACCTGGCGCTGATGAAGCGTCTGGCCGACCAGGGCAAGCTGCCGCTGCGCATCGATGCCTATGCCGATGGCAACAACGAAGCGCTGGAGGACCTGTGCAAGGCCGGCCTGTACGCCCACCCGGGCGGTCGCCTGCAGATGCACGGGGTCAAGCTGTACATGGATGGCGCCCTGGGCAGCCGCGGCGCGGCCCTGCTGACCGCTTACAGCGACGACCCGCATAACCATGGCCTGCTGATGACCTCGCCGGAAGAGTTCGAAGCTGCCGTGCGCAAGGCGGATGGTTGCAAGGTGCAGGTAGCCACTCACGCCATCGGTGATCGTGGCAACCGCATCGTGCTCGATACCTACGAAAAGGTATTGGGCGCACACAAGGACAACGATCACCGCTGGCGTATCGAGCACTCGCAGGTGGTGTCGCTGCAGGACATCCCGCGTTTCGCCAAGCTCGGCGTGATCGCCTCGATGCAGCCCACCCACGCCACCTCGGACATGGGCTGGGCCGAGCAGCGGGTTGGGCCGGAACGCATCCTCGGTGCCTATGCCTGGCAGCGTTTCCTGCACAGCGGCGCGCGTCTGGCCCTGGGTTCTGATTTTCCGGTGGAGCAGGTCGATCCGCGTCTGGGCCTGTACGCGGCAGTGACCCGTCAGGACCGCGACGGGCAGCCGCCGGGTGGCTGGCAGCCGGAGCAGCGCCTGAGTGCTTCCGAAGCGCTGCGTGGCTTCACCAGCGACGCGGCATGGGCAGGCCATGACGAAGCCCAGGTTGGCAAGCTGCAACGCGGGCTGTGTGCCGACTTCGTGGTACTGGATCGTGACCCGTTGAAAGTCGCCGCCGACCAGCTTGATGACCTGAAGGTGCTATCGACCTGGGTTGATGGTGAGCCGGTTTACAAGGCGACTACGCCGGAGGGCTGAAGCACCTGCGAATGCGATAGCGCTTTCCATTTGTACAGCTGCGTCACCCGAAATCCGATGCCAATCCCTTGGCATCGGATTTTTTTGTGGGAGCGGCGTCAGCCGCGAAGCTCATGATCAATCCGATTGCGGGTGTGTGGTTGATTTCGTTGTTGCCAGTCTCGCGGCTGACGCTGCTCCGACAAGCGCAGCGGTGTAGTGCCGAGCCATGCTCGGCAGATGGCCATTTTTTGGGGGGCGCTCACCGTCGCAACTTCGGGTTGATGGGAGAGCATTGAGGCGCTCGGTGCCGGCCGTGATACCGATCGGCGGGGGCCTGCTTCCGCGCGATGCCGACCCATCGACTGTGTCGTCCGGCCGCTGCTTGGCCCATCAAGGCGTTGTGCCAATCATTTGGCATTCAGATAAAGCGCCCATCGCAATTGACTGGAGTGTTTTCACTATGGAAGCTTGGGAATTCTCGCGAAAAACGGGTAATTTCCGTTACACGCATTCGTGAGACCAACCCCCGATCTCCGAATTGAAGCCCATTGATGAGCAGGCATTTCATCGACTCAGCGATCCTGAGCGAATCATTTCAAGTACTCCTGATCGAAGATGATCGCCGTTTGGCTACATTGATTGGAGAATACCTGCGGGAACATGGCTTCGTTGTAGAGCATGTTCTGCGAGGCGATGCCGCCAGTGCAGCGTGCCGTGAACTCGCCCCCGACGTGGTGGTGCTTGATCTAATGCTGCCAGGCCTCTCGGGAATGGATGTCTGCAGGCAGATACGGGGTTACTCGGACGTTCCGATTCTGATGCTGACGGCGTGTGAGAACGATGTGGATCAGGTCCTCGGCCTGGAGTCCGGCGCCGATGACTATGTGCACAAGCCCGTCGAGCCGCGCCTGCTGCTGGCACGCTTGCGTGCATTGCTGCGCCGTCGGCAGGGCAGGGTCTGCGCATCTGACAGATTGAAGTATGGGGAGCTGCTCATTGATAGATTGCAGCGGCGTGTGCAGTTGAGCAGCAACACCGTCGAGCTCGGTACGATCGAATTCGAGGTTCTATGGCTGCTGGCCAGTCAGCCAGGGCAAGTGCTCAGCCGAGAGCAGATCCTATTGTCGGTACGAGGTGTCGGGTTTGATGGGCAAGACCGGACCGTTGATGTCTGCGTAGGAAAGCTGCGCCGAAAACTAGGTGACGACGGGCGCGAGGCGCGTCGGATAATGACTGTCTGGGGCCACGGGTACCAGTTCAATCCGATGGCATGGTCGGCATGAAGGGGCTTTTCTTCCGGCTGTGGCTGGCGGTCAGCTTATGCGTTCTTGTTTCAGTAGGTGTACTCAACCAGGTTCTTGATCGAGTCTATCTGCCGACATCGCAGCGCGCCTTCTCCGAGCAGATGCGTGGGCAGATCCACGCGATACGTAGCAATCTGTCGGGGCTGGGGCCGGCGGAACAGAAACGCGAACTGATGCGGATCGCGCCCAACTATGGGCTGGGTGTGGAACTGCTGGATGAGCGTCCCAAGTTGCGCACGGCAGAGCTCGAACAGTTGCAGGACCATGGAATGGTCACGCGCGATGAGTTCGAGGTTCTACTTGCGCCACTTGAGCCGCATCGGCCGGAGGGTGCATGGCTTCGGTTGAAGCTTCCCGGCGCTCCTCCAATGATTCTCTACCTGAATCTGGTTGCCTACGCGGTTGTCCTGGCGGTGCTGGGAGCTGGTGTCTACGTATGGGTTCGATTCCTCTGGCGTGATCTGGAAGCGCTACGCGAGCACACCGATCGCATCGGATCAGGTGACCTCGGTGCGAGAGTAAAGGTTTCAGCCAGGTCGCAGGTGCGCGTGATGATCGAGCACTCGAATCGCATGGCCGATCGGGTGGCCGAGCTCGTGCAGCGTCAGCGCGACCTGACCCATGCCATGTCGCATGAGCTCCGTACGCCGTTGGCGCGCCTTTCCTTCGGCATAGAAATGATTTGCGAAAGCAACGATGTACTGCGTCGCGAACACTTGGCGAAAGGTTTGCGAAGCGACGTTGCAGAGCTGAATGAATTGGTTGGTGAGCTGCTTACTTACGAGCGGCTCGATCACCATGAAGAAGCTGACGATTTCCAATTGTTGCCGGCCAGTGAATGGCTGCAGGAGAGTACCGAGGATGCTGTCCGCGGCGCGCAATCGCATGGCATTGGCATTCGAGTCCAGACCGAGGTTGATAGCCTCCCCGGCAATCCCCGTCTCCTGCGACTGGCATTGAGCAACCTCATCAACAATGCGGTAAGACATGCCAGGACGTCCGTGGAAGTGTCCTTGATGGAGGTCGATGGCACGGTGCGCCTGCGGGTAGATGACGACGGAGACGGAATACCTGAGTGTGACCGGGAGCGGATGCGGCGCCCCTTCACCCGGTCCGATTGCAGTCGTAGTCGCGATACCGGTGGGTTCGGGCTGGGCTTGGCCATTTCCGATCGCATCGCCAAGCGCCATGGCGGGCTCTTGCGGATAGACCAGGCAGCTATTGGCGGAGCACGCGTGGAGATGCAATGGCCGATTAGCGCGAGATGAACGATTTGGTGGCTTTTACATTTGTTTACAAATGGCACATGACATGAGCGAGATTGGCTAGATACGAACTGGAATCCTAGCGACCTCGCAGCGAAGAATTGATTCTGCTGCGACTTCTTCCTTCAAGAGAGTCGCTATGTTTCTCCTACGTCACACATCTTTCCTTGTTCTGATTGCCGCTCTGCCTTTGGCATCCATCGAACCTGCACATGCCAAGGACGACAGCTGGAAGTTCGAGCTGGCTGCTGGAGCAGGCGCGGTTCCCCGCTATAGCGGAAGCAAGGAGTATCAGGCTGCACCCATGCTTTCGTTCGATGTTTCCGCACCCGGAGGCTGGTTCTTCGGAACCAGTGGTTTGGGTTGGGGAACTGCGATCGGCGATAACGCCAAGGTCCGCGCATACATCGGTGCCAGCGGAATCCGATACGACAAGAACTCGGTATTCGGTGGCTCTGACTATCTCCGCGGAATGGGTGATATCAAGTCGCGCGCGCTTGTCGGCGTGGCGGGCGGCTACACCATTGGCGAGGCGGTGATCAGCGCGTCCATGCAATATGCACCGCAAGACAAGGATCGCGGAGAGAACGGGCTCGCAACCAAGCAAGGTCAACTCAGCGTGGAGATGCCACTGTTTGATTTCGCGGGCGGCGCGATCAGTGGCTCGGTTTCCACCGAGTTCGGCGACAGTGGCTACATGCAGACATGGTATGGCGTGACCCAGGCGCAAGCGCGTCGAACGGGCTTTGCCAGGCACACGCCAGATGCAGGGCTGGTCAGTGCGGGCCTCGGCCTGAAGTGGAGCCGACAGGCCGGAAAGAACGGCAACTGGTTTGTGTCGGCGGAGGCCAAGCGGTTGCTTGGCGATGCGGCGAAGAGCCCTGTTGTTCAGAAGGCAAACCAGTTTGGCTTGATGACGGGCTATAGCCACAGTTTCTGACGGAAGCAGGGGCAGCGGTTGATCGACCGCTGCTGGCAGATTTCGGTCGAGCCAACGCTATGCGTTGGGTACCGAGCGAGTAGCGGCTTGAGTGATCCAGCTCCGGAACAACGTGATCGGGCTGCCCCTGGAATGCGGAATTGGCATCGAAGTGACGACGCTTGGAACGCGTCCTTCGCAATGAAGAAGGATAGGTATGACCTGCTTGCAAAGAATCTCAAAGAGTTGGCTGGTGGCCATCATTGGCATCGGCCTTGCGACCGGAACAGCCCGGGCAGCAGACGATGTTTCGGCCACGCACCGCCAAGAGTGGCCGGTGCGCTGCGAGTCACGCAATGGGCAGACAGAGTACTGCTCACTTTCCGGACGGCCCCGGCTATCGAGACAGATCTCCCGCACAGAGTGCATCGAGGGCGACAACTGGGGCGCCGCACGCGGTGGCGTGTGGGTTGCAGATGGCTGTCGCGCTGAGTTCGTCGCGGACAGGCGCCGGGGCGGTGGCTGGCCCGGTCGCGATTGGGAGGATGAGAGAACGATCGTCAGTTGCAGTTCGAAAGAGCATCGGCGGCAACGTTGCCCGGTGAGGATCTACGACGATGTCCGTATGGTGCGTCAGCTATCCGTATCCGCCTGCGTGGAAGGCGACAGTTGGGGATGGAACCATCGCGGCATATGGGTCAGCAAAGGGTGTCGTGCCGAGTTCCGCGTGGACTAGCGTCACGCGAGCTGGATCCTACTTCATTCCTCAATCGACTGTGGCCGTTGCTTGGCGGTGGTCACTGCCGTCGTCCGAGCTGTACAGAATTTGACACCTACACACAATGAAAATTCTTGCGCAACGCGATGGCGTATCCGCTCGCTTGAAGACAAATATATCGTGGGCGAAGTGGTTCTGGCTTGGCAATGCCATCGCTTTTCTTGCGATAGGAGTGATCTATTGGGTGGGCATATCGTTGTCGTCGAACACGCCAGTCGTTGTCTTCTATCTGGCATGTACACACGTAGGGTGGCTCGGTTCGTTTGCGATCGCTGGACTGCTGCTTCATTGCCTGATGGGATGCGCGCCTCCAGGAGTGTTTCGATGTGCAGGCATTTTTGCTGGATCTGTCTTTACGTTGATCCTGCTTCACGATGCGATCGGGATGATGGGTTTCTTTCCCTACTCACGAGGTCACGTGTTGGAAGTGCATCTGCGACAGGTGCTCTCCGGCATCGATTTCCGGCTCTGTGCCTACGGGCTGCTTGTTTTGGTGGTGAGTGTCGCGACTCAGCTGGTCGTTCTGGCTAGCACCCGTCGAAGAGTCATTGGTCATCTTTCAGGAGCGCATTGCCGGCAGGGTTATTTCTGCATCGTAGTTGCGCTGCTCCTGTCGCAGGCGTTGCATGCATTCGAGAGCTTCCATCACCGCGCATTGATCCCGAGCTACGCGAACGTCTTTCCGTTCTATCGATCGTTCTCAGTTGAACGGGTTGAAGCGGATAGCGGAGCCGGGAGCTTCAGTGGCTACTGAGGATCCGGAGGGTACAACGCGCATATCGGGGAGGTTGACTTGCAAGTGTTCTGTAGTTCGGTTGAGAAAGGACGCGAAACCCGTGAAGGAGCTCGGATCTGCTGGATCCAAGGGGCAATTTGAATGAGATCGAGGACACTCGCGCTGCTGCTGTCGCTATCGGTGTTTTACTCTGCCATCAAACTTTCGTTCCATGTCCTCGACAGGGCTCTCTGCACCTCGGTTGTACAATGGCAGCCCGCGGTTGAGCCACTCTCGTCCCTGAGTTTGTTGTGCTTTGTCATTGCAATCAGCTGGCTTCCGTTCGTTTGCCTGGTTGCTGCGTCGCTTGCGGCTGGCACGTTCTACGCGCTTTGGCCGCGGGTGAGCGCCTAGGCGCGGGACAGGCTGGGGATGGCTGCCCCGCAGTAGGTGCCCCCAAGAAGCATCTGTGACGATAGCGCCTTTGCGCAGTAGCTGGACTAACTCGGCTCAGTGTCTGCCGGCAGGTCATGCAGGCTGCGCAGCTTCTTCTTGTTGATCTTGCCGACGCTGGTGCGCTCTATCGCGTCGACGAAGCTGACGCGGTCGGGGATCGCGTAGCGGGAAATGTCGCCTGCGCGGCTGCGGGCGGCGACCAGCTCGATGATCTCGGCTTCGGTAACCGTGCTGCCTGCGTGCTTGACCACCAAGGGCAACGGGCGTTCGCCCCACTTGGCATCGGCAATGCCGATCACCGCGACCTCGTTGACCGCCGGGTGCATGGCGATGATGTCTTCCAGCGCGAGTGAGGAAATCCATTCGCCGCCGGTCTTGATCACGTCCTTGATGCGGTCGGTGACGCGCAGGTAGCCGCCGCTGTCGATGTTGCCGATGTCGCCGGTATGCAGGTAGCCACCGGCCCACAAGGTTTCCGAGGCCTCTGGATTGTGCAGATAGCCTTGGGTAAGCCATGGCGCGCGTACCACCACTTCGCCGGTGGCGACGCCGTCGTGGGCAACTTCGTTCATGTCTTCATCGACGATGCGCAACTCCACCAGCGGTACCGGAATACCGGCCTTGGTACGCAGCGACAGCTCCTCATCGGTGCCAGCCAGGGCATCGACATCGATCTGGGCGAGGGTGAGCAGCGGGCAGGTTTCGGACATGCCGTAGCCGCCGAAGATGTCGATGCCGCGCGCCAAGGCCTGCTGCGCCAAGGCACGCGGCAGTGCGGCGCCGCCGATGATGACTTTCCAGCCGTGCAGATCGGTATCTGCCGCAGTGGGGTGGCCCAGCAGCATATGCAGGATGGTTGGTACGCAATGCGAGAACGTCACTTTCTCTCGCGCGATCAAATCCAGCAGTTTGCCCGGCAGGTAGCGGCCCGGATACACCTGCTTGATGCCCAGCAGCGTGGCCACGTACGGCATGCCCCAGGCGTGCACATGGAACATCGGGGTGATCGGCATGTAGACATCGTTGCGGTGCAGCCGGCCCTGCTTGGGTGCACTGCCCAGTGCCGCCATCGCTGCCAGCGAATGCAGGACAAGCTGGCGATGGCTGAAGAACACGCCCTTGGGCAGACCGGTGGTGCCGGTCGTATAGAACATGGTGGCGCGGGTGTTTTCGTCGAAGTCGGGGAAGCTGCGGACTGGCTCGGCGCCGCGCAGACCTGCTTCGTACTCGGTGGCGAAGCCAGCGGGTAGCGGGCCTGCTTCATCGTCCAGCAGCACCCGGGTGCGCAGGTCCGGCAGCTGTTCTTCAATGCTCTCCAGCACCGGCAGGAACTCGCGGTTGGCCAGGATCACCCGCGCGCTGCTGTGATTCAGCGTATAGGCGATCTGCTCCGGGGCCAGGCGGATGTTCACCGTCATCAGCACCGCGCCGATCATTGGCACGGCGAAGTAGCTTTCCAGGTAGCGGTTGCTGTCCCAGTCCATCACTGCCACGGTGTCGCCGGGCTTCACGCCCAGTGACGTCAGCAGGCCGGCCAGTTGGCCGATACGCGCTTGCAGCGTGCGGTAGTCGAAGCGGACCTTGTCGCCGTAGACGATTTCCTGATCGGGATTGATCGCCAGCGGCGTGTGCAGCAGCTGCTTGATCAGCAGCGGATAGGCGTAGGCGCTGGATTCGGCTTGGTCGGAGCGTGTAACGAATGACATCTGGATATCCTGGTTGGCAGCGCGTCAGCGGCCCGAGACTGCGGGAATGGATAGCTGCGAGCGCTGCAACGGTGCTTCCGCGCGCGGCGTTGGCTGGATCAGCGCATCCTGCGGCAGGGCGCGCGCGGGATCTTCGAGGTGATCCCATACCTGGTCCATTGCCGCGAACATGTAGGGCAGCAACGGCACATAGCGCTTGCGGTAATCCGGGAAGGCCAGCAGCGAGTCGAAGTGCTGGCCGTTGCTTACCCGCCAATAGGCGATCTGCGCACCAGCGTTGCGAGCGAGCGGTACATAGCGGTCACTGGTCATGCTGATCGGCACCAGCCCGTCGTCGGTGCCGTGGATGACCACGATAGGCAGGCCGCGACGCGGCGCCTTGGCGGCAGCATTGGCGATGCCGGCGCGTACACGCTTGGCATCGGCGCTGTCACCCAGGCCGAGTGCACGCAGGCAGTTCAGCCCGCGCAGCGGATCCTCCGCCGACTGGGCGGCATTGCCGTCCACCAGCACAACGCCACTGCCCGGTGGAATGCCGCTGCCTTCGCTCCACCAGCTTGCACGCAGCTCGGCGGCGGCAGGAACAGGCTTGCCGTCCGCACCGACAGCGGAATAGCTGTAGGCGCAGGGGTGTTCGCCGGCGCCGTAGCGACCATAGGCCGAGGCATAGGTCACCGCGATTGCACGCCACAGGTCGAAACCGGTCGAGAACGCACCGGCGTGCAGCGCGCCATCGCTGAGCCCGGCGTCGGCGAGTTGCTGGCGTGCCGACTGCGCCTGTGCGGCGGTGTCATCGCCTTGCACCAGTCCGGCCGATTTCAGGACGGCACAGCGCTGCGTCCATGCCGGTGCTGCCTGTGCCTGCACCGGCGGCTGCGGCAGATCATCCAGCGCAAGCAGCGCGCAGGGCATCAACAGGGCGGATTGGGTGACGAAGTCGTAGAGCGGCGGCGCGCCAGCCACCGAGACATTCGGCTCGCCTGCCACCATCGCGTCGAACCAGTCGCCCTCGATCTCGGCCGCGCGCAGCACCGCGCCGCCGCCATTGGAAACACCCGCGCCCAGCGTGCGCGTATTGGCGGGGGTGAACGGTGCCGATTGCGGGTAGGCGCGGTCCAGCGCCTGCAAGCCGAACTGCAGCGCCTGCAGCAGATGCCGGCCCCAGTCTGCTTCCGGGTTGTCACCGGAATGGGCGTGTTTGAAGGCGATGCCATGCGCCGCTTTGGTATCGGTTGGAGCGAAGGCAAGTGCGCCCTGCGTCGCAGGTGTGCCGTTGGCCTGGAAGCCACTCCTGGCGTCCAGATCGTAATAGTCGCTGCCTGTGCCCTTGTCGGTATAGGCGACCGCGCAACCGTGGGCCAGGCCCCAGCTGCCAGCAACCGAAATCGCGCCGTAGATGCCGCGCGAGCCGGAGGAGGCTGCCGCTACCAGGCAGCGCTTTGCCGGATCGAAACTGTCGGGAACCTGCACCAGCACGCGATGCGGCTGGCGGGCGCCGGGGATACGCGCATAGGCCGAGAACTCCCGGCCCGGCGCAGCCTGAAGATTGCCGTAGACATCGCCGAAGCCACCGCCGGGGGTGAGGTCGGCGATGCCGCGCCAGCTGCTCCAGATGGCGCGACGGCGTGCTTCTTCGGCGGTCGGCTGGGCCGCACTGGCGAATGCCGGTGCGGTGGTGGCGCGCAGGCCATCGAGTCCCAGGCCGGCGGTCAGCAGATCATCGTTGCCGCGGTGCTCGGTTTCGCGCCATTGCTCGAACGTTGGAGCCGCAGCACTCGCGGCGGGCTTGGCGGCAGTGGCGACGGAAACGCAGCCCAACAGCGGCAGCGCGGCGCAAAGCAGGGTAACGGGGCGGGGGATGTTCATTGCCACACACTAACAAGCCAGTGTGTATGTGCCAGCGTACCTAGGTACCCGTGCCCGGTCGCTGGCTAATTTGCTAACCTCGCCTGGACATGCCGACCCTGCTCATTGCCGATGACCACCCTTTGTTCCGCGCCGCCTTGCATCGCGCGGCCGAAGAGGCGGTTGATGACCTGCAGATCAGCGAGGCCGATTCGCTGGACAGCGTGCTGGAAGCGATCGAGAGCCAGCAGATCGACCTGATGCTGCTGGACCTGCATATGCCGGGCAACCATGGTCTTGCCGGTCTGGCGACGATCCGCGCCCTCCAACCCGGGCTGGCGATCATCATCGTCTCGGCCAATGAAGAGCCGCATGTGATCCGCCGCGCCATCGACCTTGGCGCTGCCGGCTACCTGCCCAAGAGCTCGGGGCTGGTGGACCTGCAGCAGGCCCTGCAGACCGTGCTCGATGGCGAGCGCTGGATACCGGCGATGCTGCGCGAAACCGTTGCCCGGGTTGCGCCCTTCAGCAAGGACGCCGATCTGGCTGCGCGCCTGTCCAGCCTGTCCGCGCACCAGTACAAGGTATTGAGCCTGGTCGCCGAAGGCCTGCTCAACAAGCAGATCGCCGATCGCCTTGGTGTGCAGCTGCGCACGGTCAAGGCGCATATGACCCGCATCATGGGCCGGTTGGGCGTGCGCAACCGCGCGCAGGCGATCCGTGTGCTGCACGAAATGGGCCTGAACGATCCATCGCGGCAGATCGAAGAGACACAGGACGCCTGAGCTGCGGCGCGGCCTGCGGCCGGCCGGTTCAACGGCGTCTGCGGTATCAGCCCTCGACCGTGCTGCGGGTTGCCAGCAGGTGGTTGATCGCCCAGCGCAGCGCCAGTGGCTTGAACGGCTTGTTCAACAGTGACAGCCCGACTTCGCGCACCGCCTCGCGCGTATCGCTGCCGGTATCGGCGCTGAGTATCACGGTCGGCCGCTGCCTGCGTGCGCCATCCAGGCGCTTCCACAGCTGGACGCCGGTGTCACCGTCGTCGAGGTGGTAGTCGAACAACCACAGGTCCGCCTCCTGTGCGGATGCACCGATCCCGCTGGCGTCGCTGTACGCGCTTACCTCGCAGCCCCATGACAGCAGCAGCTGCCGCATCGCCTGCAGCGCGTCCGTATCGTTGTCGACCACCAGCACGCGGGTGCCCTTGATGGTGCTGGTGCCGCCCGAGGGCGCGTCGTTGCGTGTGGCCGGCGGCGGGCTTGCGCGTGTCACCGTGATGGAGAACGCCGAACCGCGGTTGACCACGCTATGCAGTGCCAGCGGTGCGTGCAGCAGGTCGGCGATGCGGTGCGCAATCGCCAGACCAAGGCCGAGCCCCTGGCCGTTGCTGCGGTCGCCGCGATGGAACTCCTCGAACACGACGCTCTGCTGCTCCGGGGTGATGCCGGGGCCGCTGTCATGCACGCCGATGGTCAGCGTGTCGCCGTGGCGGCGGACGCCGAGCAGCACGCCGCCGCTACGGGTGTAGCGGATGGCGTTGGCGAGGAAGTTCTGCAGCACGCGGCGCAGCAACAGCGGGTCGCTGTGCACCCAGACGCGGCTGCGCACGTAGCGGAACTGCAGGCCGCGCGCGGCTGCCAGCACGGCGAATTCCTGTGCGAGGGGATCAAGTACGGTCGACAAGGCGAACGGCCGTGGATCGGCGACCAGTCCACCCGCTTCCAGTCGCGATATATCCAGCAGGCCCGACAGCAGGTCGTCGGTCGAGTCCAATGCGCCGCGGATCTGACGCAGGAAGCTGTCCAGGAACTCCGATTCGATGTGCTGCGACATCGCATCGGTGAGCAGCTGCGCGGCGTGCAGCGGCTGGATCAGGTCGTGGCCGACCGCGGTCAAGAAGCGCGTCTTGGCCACGTTCGCGCGCTCGGCTTCGTGCACGGCCTGTTCAAGGCGAGCGGTGCGGTCCTGCACGCGCAGCTCCAGAGTCTCATTGCTGCGCTTGAGCGCATCTTCGGCCATGCGGAACGCGGTGACATCGGTGAAGGTGGCGACGTAGCCGCCGCCTGGCATCGGGTTGCCGCGGATTTCGACGATGGTGTTGTCAGGAAAGATGCGTTCGGACAGATGCGGCGTGCCACGACGCATATGCGCGATGCGACGGTTCAGCGCCTTGCCGACGTTGTCACCCGGAGCT
This sequence comes from Stenotrophomonas sp. STEN022, assembly GCF_056760155.1. Classification (NCBI taxonomy): domain Bacteria; kingdom Pseudomonadati; phylum Pseudomonadota; class Gammaproteobacteria; order Lysobacterales; family Lysobacteraceae; genus Stenotrophomonas; species Stenotrophomonas sp. STEN022. The sequence goes on along the minus strand of NZ_JBRREG010000023.1, from coordinate 28,490 downwards.
TCGCCGATCTTCAGTTCGCCCAAGGCCCATGCCGTGAGATTGGCGACTGGCTGCCCGACCTGCAGCAGTTCGGGCGGAAATTTGAACAGCGCGGCATAACGGCTGTTCCAGGCCACCAGCTGCAGCTGGGCATCAACCACGCTGATGCCCTGGCTCATGTTTTCCAATGCGGCTTCCAGCAGCCGCTGGTTGAAGCGCAGCGCCTGCGTCGCTTCGCCGACGGCGCGGGTGACCGCATCCAGCGGCGCGGCGCCGCCGTCACGTGCGGCCTCGACCAACAGCCGCGCCATGCCTGCGCCGACCACGGCGGTCAGCTCGCGCTCGATGGCGGTGACGCGGTCGTCATCCAGCATCTGTCCGGCATGCCCATCCATCAATTGCCGCGCCCGTTCCGGCCCGAGGAAGCGGCCGGCGGTCTTGCGCATGGATGCCGCGGCCACGGCGTCTTTCTGCAGTGGCAGCGATGGCCGGATCGCGCGTGACACCAGCGCAACGGTGACCAGGTTGACCGCCAGGCTGGCGCCCATGCTGATGGCGATGTGGCCGGGCTGCATGCGCAGCGAGAACAGCGCCAGCCAGTGCAATCCTTCGCCGCCGGTTGCTGGATCGGGTGCCGGGATCACCATCGGCAGCAACACCAGCCACAGCCAGACCAGCGAGCCCAACACGATGCCGGCCATGATCGCAGGCGAGGGCGTGCGCGGCCGATACACCGCCAGCAGCACCGCCGGCGCCAGCTGCGACAGGGCGGTGAAGGACATCAGACCGAAATCGCTGAGTGCCTCGGTGCCGCTCATGGCGCGGCTGTACAGCCACGACATCAGGAATACGGCGAGAATGCCGGCGCGGCGGAATGCCAGCACGCGCGGGCGCAGGTCGGCACCGGCATCGCTGCCGCCGCCGTTCATGCCGCCCAGCAGGTGCGAGCCAAAGCCATGGTTGCCGAGCATGATCGACAAGGTCAGGCCGGACAGGATCATCATGCCGGTGGCGGCGCTCAGGCTGCCCAGGTAGGCGAGTAGCGCCAGCACGTGGTGGCCGCGTTCCTGCGGCAAGGCCAGTACGTAGAGGTCCGGCGATACCGACGCCGGCAGTTGCGCGGCACCGGACAAGGCCATCGGCACCGACGGCAGGCCGATCAACAGCAGGTAGAGCGGGAACAGCCAGCGTGCGGTTTTCAGGTCCGAGGACTGGCGCAGCTCGACCACGCCGACATGGAATTGATGGGGCAGGGTGAAGGCTGCCATCGCGCCCAGCGCGACCATGGTCAGGAAGTCGGGGATCACCGCCGGCGGTGGCAGGTGCGCCATCTTTTCAAGCAGCGGCGTGCCGGCGCGCTGCACCGAGATTGCCGCATACAGGCCAATCGCCAGCAACGCTGCGAGCTTGAGCAGCGACTCCAGGCCCAGCGCGACCACGATGCCTCGGTTGTGCTCGGTGGCCGAGGCCTTACGTGCGCCGAACAGCATGGTGAACGCGGCCATCGTCAGTGCGAACCAGAACGACATGTCCAGCTGCCAGCCGCTGGCGGCGAACGTGTCGCCGAGCAGCGCGCTGAGCCCCTGGCTCACCGCCTTAAGCTGCAGCGCGATATAGGGAATGATGCCGAACAGCGCGACCAGGGTGATGGTCACGCCAAGCCCTTGATCGGTGCGCAGCCGTGCAACTACCAGGTCGGCGATGGTGGCGCTGTTGTGTTGTTTGGCCAGCCTGCCCAGGCGCGCGAGGAACGGCAGGCCGAAGGCGAAGATCAGTGCCATGCCGATCAAGGTTGGCGGGATCGGGAAGCCCCATTGCACGCCCTGCGAGGCGGCCCCGTAATACGTCCACGCAGTGCAGTGCACGGCCAGTGACAGCGCATAGATGGCCGGCCAGATCCTGCCGAGGCGGTGACCCTGGCGCTCGCCCCACAGGGCAACGCCGAACAGCAGCACGGTCCACGCGATGCAGGCGAACAGGACGATGGAGGGCGTCAACATCGCTCCAGTGTAGAGAGAACCGTGGCCGGCGTGCTGGATGCCCGCCGGTCGCTTGCCATGCAGGGACGCGTCAGGGCGCGATCACGATCAATGACAGCTGCTCGGCGGCCAGTGCCACCTCGCCGCCGGGTTGCAGCTCCACGCTCTTGTGCTGGGTCAGCAGCCATTGGCCAGGCTGGCGCGGTTCCAGTGAGACCAGGCGTGAGCGCACGCGAATGACGGAGCCGCTGGGCACTGGCGCCAGAAAGCGCACCTTGTTCAAACCGTAGTTCAGTACGTGGGCGATGCCGGGAAATCCGACCAGCGCCGCCACGTCCTCCTCGACGGTGAGCGAGAGCAGCAGGAAGCCATGCGCGATGGTTGTCCTGCCCGGCAAAGCGGCCTGCGCACGGACCGGATCAACGTGGATCCAGTTGTGGTCGCCGGTGGCCTCGGCGAAGGCGTCGATGCGCGCCTGCGCGATGTGCGTGGGCTTGCCAAGGCGTTCGCTCGCAGCCCACTGCTGCAGTGCCTGCAGGGCTTCCGGTAGCTCCGGTGTCATCTCATCAGTGCTCATTGCAGGCGTCCAAGCAGGGCCAGGATCGCATCACGCGCCTCGGGCTCGGACAAGGTCGGTGCGTGACCAACATCCGGCACGACGATCAGGCTGGCGTTCGGCGACGTAGCCGCCATCTGCTGGGCAACATCGGCAGGCAGGATATCGGACAGCGCGCCACGCACGACCAGCACCGGCACCCGTGAGGTCAGTCCACGCACCGCACGCCACAGCACCGGGCGCAGCAGCCACAGCACCCACGGCCGGGTGGTGCGGATGATGGCCGGGTCATAGTCCAGTTCCAGCAGGCCGTCATCGCGCTGACGGAAACTACGTGACGCCATAGCCCGCCAGTCGTCGGTAGTGAAGCGCGGGAAGGCGGCCTTGCCGATCGATTCGGCGTAGGCGGCTGCCTGCTCCAGATCCATCGGTGGCAAGGGTTTGCCTGCGTACTTGCCGATCCGCGCCAAGGCTTCGCGTGGCACCTTGGGGCCGGCGTCGTTGAGCACCGCTGCCGCGATCAGCTCCGGTGCGCGCGAGGCCAGGGTGATGGTGACCAGCACACCCAGCGAGGTGCCGATGAACACGGCCTTGGCGATGTTCTGCGAACGCAGCAGCGCCACCATGTCATCGGCGTAGGTGCGTGGGTTGTAGCTGCTTGGGTCGGGCGCACGTGCCGAACCCGCACGGCCACGCAGGTCGACCGCAAGCACGCGCCAGCCGACCGCGGTCAGCGTTTCGGCCAGTGCGTCGAAGTCAGCGGCATTGCGGGTCAGGCCGGGAATGCAGACCACCGTGCCGCGGGGCTATTGCCCCGCGGCTGGTGCATGGTCGCGCGCGTGCAGGCGCAGGCCATCGTTGCTGCTCCAGTACAGATCTTCGTAAGACTGGGTCATGCAGGTGTTTCCTAGAAATCGTAGCGGACGCTGAGACTGTACTGGCGCGGCGGGCCGTAGAAACCGATCAGGGTGCCGACCGCCGGAATGTTGTAGCCGGTGGTGCGGTATTCCTTGTCGGCCAGGTTGGTGCCCTGCAGCGAGAAGGTCCAGGCGTCATTGAGCTTCCAGATCACGCCGGCATTGACCAGCCCGTAACCATCCTGGCGGATCACCGGGCTCAGGTCGGTGGTCGGCCACACTTCGCTCTGGTAGCTGTAGCCCACACGTGCGGACAGGTTGCTGCCATTGGCCAGCTCGGTGCGATATTCCACGTTCAGTGCACCCGAGAACTCCGGCGCATTGGTGAACTTCATCTTGTCGGCGACGTTGACGCCACGGTCCATGTACTCGTCGTACTTGGTGTCCAGCCAGGCCAGGTTGCCGGAGATAAGCCAGTGCGCGGTCGGCAGGTACTGGTATTCGATTTCCAGGCCGTTGACGGTGCCCTTGCCGGCATTGGTGAAGTCGCCGAAGAAGGCATCGTTGACGCCGTCACCATTGGTATCGATGCCGGTGAACACCGACAGTTGGATGTCCTTGTACTTGTTGTGGAAGGCCGACAGGTTCAGGAACAGGCGCGAATCCAGGAAGCCCATCTTGCTGCCGATTTCGAAGCTGTCGACGGTCTCGTCATCGAACGGCTCGGCCGAGCGCGGTACGGCCACGGCGTTGGCGCGGATGTTGTAACCGCCGGACTTGAAGCCGCGCGTGGCCAAACCATAGACCATGATGTCCGGGGTGATCTGGTAATCCAGCGACACCTTCGGTGAGACGTTCTTGAAGTTGGTGGTCTTGTCGAAATCGGCGGCAACCGCGATCGGGCGGGTGAAGGTTGCGTCGGAGTAGAAGCGGTTCAGCACGACGGCGCGCTTGTCTTCATCGGTGTAACGGGCACCGACATCGAGCTTGAGCTTGTTGGTCAGGTCGAAGGTCCAGTCCGCATACAGCGCGATGCTGTCGGTCAGCACCTTGCCGCGGGTATCGCCGAACTGCAGGTTGAAGAAGTTGTTGCGGATCTGCCCACCGGCCTCGCCGCTGAACTGGTACAGGCCGACCACACCACGCACGCGGCCGCCGGCGTCGTAGTTCAACTGCAGCTCGTTGCTGACCTGGCTGTCCTCGTAGAAGCCGCCGACGTCGGCCAGCTTGACCGGCGTGGTGTCGAAGTCGATGTTGGAGTGGCTGTCCGACTCGCGCTTGGCGACCACATACTTCAGTGCAATGTCGTCGTTCGGACGCCAGTTCACCGTAGCCGAGGCGCCCTTGGTCTCGACGCTGTTGAGGTTCTGCATGCCCGAGCGGATGTCGTAGCGGTCGTCCATCGGCGGGTACGCCGGGGTGAACGGGTTGCGCGCCAGCATCTTCGAGCCACGCATGCCGGACTGGTCATCGATCCAGTCCAGGGCGAACTGCACGTCGAAGTCATCACCTGCATAGGCGCCCAGGTTCAAACGCGCCGCATTGATCTGCTTGTCGCTGATCGGCTGGCCGTTGTAGGTGTTCTCGCCGAAGCCGTCGCGGTTCATGCTGGCCACCGCGATGCGCCCGCGCAGGCCACTGTCGGCGCCGCCCAGCGGGCCGCCGATCGCCGCCTTGGCATCAAGCTGGTTGTAATTGCCGGCGGTGATCTGGGCATAGCCCTCGACCTGCGTGGGCAGGCCGCGCGAGATGTACTTGATCGCGCCGCCAATGGTGTTCTTGCCGTACAACGTGCCCTGGGGGCCGCGCAGTACTTCGATGCGCGAGACGTCGAACACGTCCAGCAGCGCACCCTGCGGGCGCGCGATGTAGACGTCATCCAGATAGATGCCCACGCCCGGGTCCGCGCCCCAGGTGGGATCGGACTGGCCGACGCCGCGGATGTAGGTGGTGACCGTGCTGCTGGCGCCGCGCGCCGCGTAGATGGTCAGGTTGGGTACCTGTGAGTCGAGATCGGCGATGTCCTGCACGTTCAACTTGTCCAGCGCTTCGGAGGTGAAGGCGGTGACCGCTACCGGTACTTCCTGCAGGGTTTCCTCGCGCTTGCGCGCGGTGACGGTGATGCTGTCCAGGTTGGTGGCTGAAGCGGCCTTGCCCTCCGTCGCCGCAGCCGGTTGTGCTTCCTGTGCCAATACCGGCCCGGAGGCCAACAGCGCGCCGATCATCAGGCTCAAACAATTCCGCTTCATTCGGTCCTCCCCAGGCAAGTGCGTTGTAGATGGCCGCATGCCACCCTCGGAGCCAAGGCTAGCGACGCGGGTGTGCACCAGCGAGTGGACCTAGGTCCAGTCGGCAGCGGCCATCAGATCAGGATACTGGGCGCCTCTCCACTCGGAAGCGCCGTATGTCGTTACTGATCGTACTTGCAGCGCTGGGCTTCCTCATGCTGGTCGCCTACCGCGGTTACAGCGTGATCCTTTTCGCGCCCATCGCCGCACTCGGCGCGGTGCTGCTGACCGACCCGTCGCTGGTGGCACCGATGTTCACCGGCTTGTTCATGGACAAGATGGTCGGCTTCCTGAAGCTGTATTTCCCGGTATTCCTGCTGGGTGCGGTGTTCGGCAAGCTGATCGAGTTGTCCGGCTTCTCCAAATCGATAGTGGGCGCGGCTATCCGCCTGTTCGGCCCGCAGCGGGCGATGTTGTCGATCGTGCTGGTGTCTGGCCTGCTCACTTACGGCGGGGTTTCGTTGTTCGTGGTGGTGTTCGCGGTCTACCCGTTTGCCGCCGAGATGTTCCGCCAGAGCAACATCCCCAAGCGGCTGATTCCAGCGACACTGGCAGTGGGCGGTTTCAGCTTCACCATGGACGCGTTGCCGGGCACGCCGCAGATCCAGAACATCATCCCGACCACCTTCTTCGGCACCGACACCTGGGCCGCACCGGTGCTCGGCGTGCTTGGCAGCATCTTCGTGCTGGCGGTGGGTATGGCCTACCTGGAGTGGCGCCGGCGCGTTGCCATGCGCTATGGCGAGGGCTATGGCGATCCGGCAACCCTGGTCAACGAGCCGGTGCCGTTCACCGGCACCAATCTCGCGCATGCCGGCATCGCGGTATTGCCGCTGTTGCTGGTGTTCGTATCAAACAAGTTGTTCACCCTGGGCATCCCGCACTGGTATGGCGCCGAACACAGCTTCGTGCCGTCCATCCTCGGCAAGTCCGCACCGGTGGTGCAGGAAGTACCGAAGATCGCTGCGATCTGGGCGGTAGAGGGCGCGCTGCTGGTCGGCATCCTGTCGGTGATGCTGTTGGCATGGCGCCCGGTTGTGACCCAGTTTGCCGATGGCACCAAGACCGCGATCAGTGGCGCCTTGTTGGCCGCGATGAACACTGCCTCGGAGTACGGGTTTGGTGCGGTGATCGCCGCATTGCCGGGCTTCATGATGGTGGCCAATGCCTTGGGTTCGATCAAGGACCCGCTGCTGCATGAAGCCGTTACGGTGACCGGCCTGGCCGGCGTCACCGGCTCCGCCTCGGGCGGCATGAGCATCGCCTTGGCGGCGATGTCGGAGACCTTCATCGAGAACGCGCAGGCAGCCGGCATCCCGATGGAAGTGCTGCACCGGGTTGCGTCGATGGCCTCCGGCGGCATGGACAGCCTGCCGCACAACGGTGCCGTGATCACCTTGTTGATGGTGACCGGGCTTACCCATCGCCAGGCCTACAAGGACATTTTCGCCGTGACCATCATCAAGACGCTGGCGGTGTTCGTGGTGATCGGCATCTATTACGCCACCGGCTGGGTTTGACGGCGGCGTCGCAACACCCTGGCGGTTGGCCCGCGAGGATTTCCGGTACGACTTCATCCACGACTCACGCATGAGGATCTGGCTATGAAATCTGGAATCGTTTCAATCAAGGCTGTTCTATTGCTGCTGTGCAGCTGGCTGGCGGCGGGCAGCGCGTTTGCGCAAAGCGCTGCAGGCCATTGGGATTTCGGTCTGTATGGCAACCTTTTTGGCAGCCGCGAGTATCAGGTATGGGTTCCGGCTGGCTATGAGGCAAGCAAGCCGCTGCCGGTGCTGCTGGTGCTGCATGGCTGCGTCAACGGGCCGAACCTGATGGGCGAAGCCTCGGGCTTCAATGATGTCGCCGACGTCGAAGGCTTCATCGTGGTCTATCCGCGGCAGAACGTTACGTCCAACCCGACGCGTTGCTGGAACTGGCAACTGCCGATCAACCAGGCGCGTGGAAGCGGTGAGGCTTCGATCCTGGCCGGGATCGTAGATGCGGTGAAGGCCGGTTATGCGGTCGACCCGCGGCGGGTGTATGTCACTGGCATTTCCGCAGGCGGTGCGATGACCTCGATCATGCTGGCCTGCTATTCGGATGTATTCGCAGCAGGTGCCATCCATTCCGGCGGCATGTACAAGGGCGCGACCACCGTATCCGGCAGTGCCTACGCGCTGCTGGCGGGCAGCATCTACTCGCCGGAAAGCAATGGCAAGCTTGCCTGGCAGTGCTCGGGCTCACCGTCGCCGCGTCCGTTGCCGGTACTGGTATTCCATGGCAGTGCCGATGCCACGGTCAACCCGGTGAACGGCCAGCAGGCGGTGCGTCAGTTCCTGCAGACCAATGATCTGGCCGATGACGGCGTGGACAATGATTCGGTCAAGTACGTGCCGACCAGCACCGTTGCGGGGCAGGTACCGGGTGGTCGCGCTTACACGGTCAAGGACTACACCTACGGCGGAAAGACCCTGGTCCAGGACTATCTCGTGCACGGCATGGGGCATGCCTGGAGTGGCAGCACCTCCGGCTTGCCGTTCACCGATCCGCAGGGGCCGGATGCAACCCTGATCACCTGGTTGTTCCTGAAAGACCAGCTGCGCTGAGCGCTTGGAGCGCGGAATTGATTGAAGGGTGTCATCGCCAGCGTGGGAGCAATCGGCTCCTGCGCTGGCGTTTGGTTTTCCGGGATTGTCCGCTGGCAATGCCATCGAATTGCAACCTTGTGCGGTGATGATCTGCGCGCCTCATGCCGCGTCATTGGCCCTGTCCGGGCTCGGCGCATTCATCAACTGCCAACCAAGGCCATTCCATGCAGCGTCACCGCACCGCTTCTGCAGTTATCCGCGTTACCCATGATTTTCCGCGTCGCTCGCTGCTGGCCCAGGCCTGCGCATTGTTGATCCTGCCGCTGGCTGCACAGACCGCGCTGGCCCAGGATGCCGCGTCGGCCGAGGCGCGCAGCGCCGCCACGGCGCTGGATACCATCACCGTCACCGCCGAGCGCCGAGAGCAGAACCTGCAGGACGTGCCGGTGTCGGTGGGCGTGGTGCAGGGCGAGGCGCTGCGCAGCTATACCGAAGGTGCCGACGATACCTTGCTGGCGCTGTCCGGCCGCGTCCCCAGCTTCTATGCCGAGACCACCACCGGGCGCATCTTCCCGCGCTTCTACATCCGCGGCCTGGGCAACATCGATTTCTACCTCGGTGCCTCGCAGCCGGTCTCCATCATCCAGGACGACGTGGTGCTGGAACACGTGGTGCTCAAGTCCAACCCGGTCTACGACGTGGACCAGGTGGAAGTGCTGCGGGGCCCGCAGGGCTCCTTGTTTGGTCGCAATACCACCGCCGGCATCGTCAAGTTCGATACCGCCAAGCCCAGCCAGGACCCGAGCGGCCGGGTCAACGTGAGCTACGGCAGCTACAACACGGTCGCCATCGACGGTGGCATGGGCGGCGCGATCAATGACGTGCTGTCCTACCGTGTGTCGACCCTGTACCAGCACCGCGATGACTGGGTGGACAACACCTATCGCGGCCCCAGCGCCGATGGCACGGTGACGCCGAAGAACGACACGATGGGCGGCTACGACGACCGCAACCTGCGCCTGCAGCTGCTGTACAAGCCGAATGAGCAGTTCTCGTTGCTCGGTTCCGTGCATACCCGCGACTATGAAGGCACCTCCACCCTGTTCCTGCGCAATGCGCTGGTGAAGGGCAGCAACCGCGTCGATGTGCCGCGCGACAAGGTCGCCTTCGATGAAGCCGACAACAACCCGCAGGCCTACAAGACCCACGGTGGCTCGCTGAAGGCGACCTACGACTTCGGCAACACCACGCTGACCTCGATCAGCGCCTACGAAACCACCTCCGGCTACAGCCGCGGTGATACCGATGGCGGTGCCGCGGCCAACTACCCGGTCAATGGCCTGCCCAATGGTTACGGCCAGTCGATGGGCCAGGTGCAGGACCTGGACCAGTTCACCCAGGAGCTGCGTCTGGCCTCCAATGCCACCGATCCGCTGTCATGGCAGGTGGGCGCGTTCTACTTCGACGGCCGCGACACCACCGATTTCTACCAGCGCGCCTGGTTCCTCAACACGCCGGCCCGCAATCCCAACAACTGGGTGCGCCTGCGCAATATCAATACCTCGTGGGCAGGCTTCGGCCAGGTGAGCTGGAAGGCCACCGATGCGTTGACGCTGACCGCCGGTATCCGCGCCACCAAGGACGAGAAGAGCACGCGCCTGCTGAAGACCGCCGATACCGCTGCCGGTCTGGTCACCTACAAGGGCCGCCACAACGTCGAGATGTCGGATACCCAGCCGAGCTGGGACCTGAGCGCCATGTATGAAGTCAGCCCGGAGCTGAGCCTGTACGCACGCGTGGCACGTGGCTTCCGTGGCCCGACCATCCAGGGCCGCTCGGCGGTATTCAATGCCGATTTCACCACTGCCGATTCGGAAACCATCCTGTCCTGGGAAGCCGGCATCAAGAGCAGCCTGTTCGATAACCGCCTGCGGTTGAACGTCAGTGGCTTCACCTACACGGTCAACGACATCCAGCTCAACGGCAATGACTCCAACGGCAACGGCGTGTTGTTCAATGCCGACAAGGCGCGCGCCTACGGTCTGGAAGCCGACATGGATTGGCGCCCGATCCCGAACCTGTCGCTGACTGCCGGCTTGAGCCTGCTGCACAGCGAGATCCAGGACAAGCGTGTCTATGCGCAGGTCTGCGCGTTGAACGGCGTGGTGGTGTGCACGGTCAACGACCCGACCATCAAGATCGGCAGCAATGTCTACGCCCAGATCGACGGCAACCCGCTGCCGAACGCACCCAAGTACAACTTGAACCTGGCCGCGCGTTACGACATTCCGGTTGGTGATGATGGCGCGGTGTTCTTCGCCACCGATTGGAACAAGCAGGGCGAAACCCAGTTCGTGCTGTACGACAGCAAGGAGTTCTACTCCAAGGGCAACTTCGAAGGCGGACTGCGCGTTGGCTATACCGGCGGCTACGGTGCCTGGGAAGTGGCGGCGTTCGCCCGCAACATCACCAACGAGAAGAACCTCAAGGGCGTGATCGAGAACTACATGGCAGCGGTCTACAACGATCCGCGCATCATTGGTGTTTCGTTCAACTACAACTGGCGTTGAGTTTTGCTTGAAGCCCCTCTCCCTCCGGGAGAGGGGTTGGGGAGAGGGTGCGTGCAAGCAACCTGCAGTTGCGCTCTGCTTTGGTAGTGCTGCGGGCAAAGCAGGGGCGGGAAGCGAGAAGCCAAAAGCCAAAAGCCAAAAGCCAAAAGCCAAAGGCCGCCCTCATCCGCTCCTGCGGAGCACCTTCTCCCGTAAACGGGAGAAGGGTAAGGGCCACTGCCACAGCCACAGCCAAAGCCAAAGCCAAAGCCAAAGCCAAAGCATAAGAGCCAGGAGCCAGGAGCAGAGCGATTCCCGCCTTCGCGGGAATGACGGCATCGGAGCAAAAAGCCAAAGCCAAAGCCAAAGCGAGCGCGAATTCCAGATGCCCGATCAGACCATCCCTGCACCAACCGTCGCCCGAACCGGAATCCCGCTTGGATCAAACTCCTCCAGGCAGAACACATTCACCCCGTAGTAGTCCGGGGTGACCCGCTTGCGGTGGAACGGATAGATACCGCAGGTGCCGCAGAAATAGTGGTGCGCGGTCATCGTGTGGAACTGATACTCCACCAGCGCCTCCTGCCCGGACAGCAGCTCGAATGCGGATTCATGCACTTTCACCATCAGTGCGTTCTTGCGCCGGCAGATCGAGCAATCGCAGGTCGTCAGCTCAGGGAAGTCGGTTTCAATGCGGAAGCTGACAGCGCCGCAATGGCAGCTGCCCCGGTAAGTCTGCAGGGGACGGTGGGACACGCGGATCTCCAGAAAGAAGGCGAGCGACAAGGCAAGGCTTGGATCATACTCAGCCCATCATCGGACGGCTGGGGAGAGGGTGATGCGCGCATTCCTGAAAGGCTTGCTGGCATTGGTGCTGGGTTTGATCGCCGGCAGCGCGGTCAACATGGGGCTGATCGTGCTCGGCGGGCAACTGGTGCCGCCACCACCTGGCATGGATCTCACCACCACTGAAGGCTTGCAGGCGGCGATGCCCTCGCTGGAGCCGCGACACTTCCTGTTTCCATTCCTCGCCCACGCGCTGGGCACATTGGCAGGTGCGCTGCTGGCAACCTGGATTGTCGGACGGGTCAGCAAGATCCCGGCTGTGCTGATCGGCCTGCTGTTCCTGGCGGGCGGCATCGCCAGCTGTTTCATGCTGCCGGCGCCGCGTTGGTTCGAAGTATTGGACGTGCTGCTGGCCTACATCCCATTCGCCTGGTTGGGTTACGCAGTAGCGAGGAAGCCGGTTGTGGTTGTGGGAGCTGCGTGAGCCGCGAAGCTGAAAACCCATCCGTAATCGCTCCACCTGCAATTGCGGGCAATGGGCTGGAAGATCCCGTACGAGCTTCGCGGCTTATGCCGCTCCTACAAAGCCCACTGGCAACGCCTGCCCGAAGCACAGCACATTCCCCGCCGGATCGGTGACGCTGAAGTCGCGCATGCCATACGGCCGGTCGCCAATGGCAACGGTGATGGCAACGCCGGCAGCCAGCAGCTGCGCGTGATAGTCGTCGATGCCGTCGATGTGCAGGTACAACCGGCTGATGCCACCGGGCTTGGCATCGGCGCGGCTGGCGAGCGTCAGTTCGACCTCACCTCGACAGACGGCCGCCAGTTCAGTGGGGTGTCCCCATTCCCACGCCAAGGAAAAACCGAGCTTGTCGAGATAGAACGCCAAGGCGGCAGACAAGTCTTCGGTGGCAAGGAAAGGCGAAACGGAGTGAAAGTGAACAGGCATGATGCTGTTGATCCCATGGCAGGTCTGCGGCGATAGTGGCACAGCCGGGGCATGGGAGGGTTCCCGGAACCGGCGCGCCAATAGGGAAGTGCAAATATCAAGGAGATGCTGCGATGCCTTTTCCTGTGCTCTTCGCAAGGACGTTCATATTGTTGCTGTGCTTGCTCCTGCTGTCTGCCTGTGCCTCGATTCCGTTGTCCACCGCGCTACGGCTTTCTTCATTGGATGAACGTGCCTTGGTCCAATTGGACCCTGCGGGTATCCGGGTCAAGGTGGCGATTCCTCGCGGCAATACTTTGAACGCGGAGGCTACCCGCCTGACCTTGCAGTTGCAGCCAGAAGGGCAGGCTGCGCGCGTCGCGACGATGCCACTGCGCTTGATGGGCAGCACTCAGGGGGAACGCAGCCCCGGCGTGCTCAGCAGGAATATCGCCGTTACAACCTATGAGCTGGCTCTGACCGCAGAAGGTGCCAGCCAGCTGCGTAGCCTGCAACGCGAAGTGCTGAACTCGCGGGCCGATAGGGGGAAGGTGGAGCTCAGCGTCAACACCTCGTTCTCCGAGTTCGCACCTGGGACCAAGGAAATGCTCTTCTGGGTAGACGTCAAACTGCGTTCAAACGATGCCTATCTGACCTTGTTTGACGCTGCGAAGCTCAAGTTCAAGACGACCGAGAGCTGAGCGTAAATGCGCTCGGTCCTGCGGAATGGAACGCGGCTTCAGCGGAAGTTTGGTCGCTGCGGATGTTCGCTCAGGCCTCGGCCTGAATCACGGATTTTGCGTAGCTGTCACGATCAATGTCCGCGATCTCAACGCTTGTCTGCAGCTCCATTCCATCAACGGAGATGGCAGATTCAAGTGCGGCCAGCAGCGCTTCAGCTACATTGCGTTTGATCTCAAGACTGCGACCACTGAGCATCGCCAGACGTGCAGCCACAAAGCCACGCGGACTGTCAGCAGTGCCGATCGCGAAGCAATCAAACGCCACTGCACGCGATTTGATGTCGGCCTCCTCGAACTGGCCTGTGCCAAGCAGGGCAAGGTTGAGAGTGCGCAGCACGGCTGGAGTAATGGCGGTGGCGAGGTTGCAGCTGTATTCGATGGTCAGGTGGGGCATGGCGAGCTCGTTGTCAGGGCTGCGCGGATGGCAGCAGCGCGTTGATGCGCTGGATCATCGCATCCGGGTAGTGGATATGGGTGGGAGTGTCGGCGAGTGGTGCAGCGGCATCGGCATCGCGCAGGTCCGCGTCCAGCCCACTTTTGGGTAGATAGATCGGTGCAGCCACCGAGAAGCCGTGCTCGGGCAGACGGCCATGGACGGCGCGATAGAGTTGGATGGCATCAAGCAGGGTCAGCGCCGGGCCCGGATGCATGCCGTCAGCGTCATACCATTGCAATTCGGGGGCTGCGGCCGAGGCGCTACGCAGGGCTTCGGAGATTGCCACATGGGGAATGCCGGCCTGTTCGGCAGCTGCTGTTTCCTTGGCGATCAGGCGGGCAGATGCCGCCGGTTGTGCCTGGTAGCTGCCCAGCAGCAGGACGCGCGCGCCGGCGTTGCTGCCTGCCTTTGCCAGTGTCCTGATCGCCGCCTGCGATTTCGTACAGGCGGCTTCGTCGGGCCAGCACAGCAGGGCGCCGCCTTGTTCCTGCAGAACCAATAGTTGCGGACGATGCTCGGCCAGTGCACGTTGAACCGAGCCATCCGCAACCCGTTGGTCGAGCAGGGCGCCGCCTTTGACAATCATCTGGCTCTGCAGCGGATGGCCATTGGCGGTGCTGAGCGCAGCGTAGGTCGCTGGCAGGTTGCCAACGTAGATGAGGCTGTTGCCAACGAACAATGCTTTCTGCGGCTGCGCTGATGGTTCGGCAGCGCAAGCGGCGAAGGTGAACAACAGCATCAGCAGCGAGATCCATCTGCGCATTCCGAACTCCGTGTCTTGATCGGCTATTGGTGAGGCTCTGACAGCATCACCAATCGATAGTTCCGCGGATCACCGTCTGCACCTGTCCACCGGACCAGACATCGCCGTGCTCGTCGATGCGCAGTTCCAGCAGCGCATCGTGGCCGACTTCGCGGCCCTGGCTGGCGGTGTAGCGCTTGTCCATGCCGGGCAGGGCATCGCGCTCGTCCAGCCAAGCGGCCAGCACCGCATTGGCGGCACCGGAAGCAGCATCCTCAAAACGACGGCCATTGCCGACGAATGCCCGCACCACCAGTTGGTAGTTGTCGCCAGCGGTGCGTGCATAGGCGAATACGCCCATCGCGCCGGTGGATTCCGCGAGTGTGGCGATTGCGTCCCAATCCGGATTGAGGGCGCGCAGCGCTGCTTCATCGGCGACTTCAACAACCCACCAACGGCGACCGCCATCCATCAAGGCCGGTGGCAGCGTGCCTAGCGACCAGCCGGTGATGGCCGGCTGCAAACGTGGATCGTCAGCAGTGACGACCTCGGCCACCGAGGCGCGTGGGGTGCGGATGGCGATGGTGCGGATGCCGTCGTGTTCGCTGATCTGCAAAGGCAACTGGCCAGCGATGCCGTCCTGTACCAGTTGTCCGTCGATGGCTGCCGCCATCCCGCTTTCAAGCACGGCATGTGCGCTGCCGACGCTGGGATGGCCGGCGAACGGCACCTCCTTCTGCGGGGCGAACATGCGGATGCCGTAGCTGCTGCCGGGCTTGGTCGGAGCGAAGATGAAGGTGGTTTCGGGCAGGCGGGTCCAGCGGGCGATGGCCTGCATGGCGGCATCGTCCAGGCCATCGGCATCGAGCACCACGGCCAGTGGATTGCCGGTGCCGGGGCGCGGGGCGAAGACGTCGAGTTGCAGGAAGCGGCGGGTGGTCATGGGAGAGTCCGAGTGCTGTGAGGCTGTTCTGTTGCAGTTGCAGTTGCAGTTGCAGTTGCTGTTGCTGTTGCTGTTGCTGTTGCTTTGGCCGTGGCTATTGCCTTGGTTTGGGTAGTTGCAGTTGGCTTTTGCCTTAGCCCCTCTCCCGCTTGCGGGAGAGGGGTTGGGGTGAGGGGAGGCGGACGCAGTCCGCTTGCTTGGTGCTTTTGGGTTGTTGCTGTCTGCAAAGGCAAAATCAAAGGCATGCGTGCTTCGCACGCTTCCCCTCATCCGCCCCTCCGGGGCACCTCGCTCCGCGCCCCGGCCCTGCGTAGCACGCAGGGCGTACGAACAGTCACGAGCCTTTGGCTCGTGAACGCCTGTTCTTAACCCCGCCTGCGGGAGAAGAAAAAGTAGATCGCTGCGCCCTGCCGGATACCGCTCACCACTCAATCTGCCCAGCAATAACCTGCTGCACTTCGCCGCCAATCCAGATGTTGGACTCCGCATCCACTTCCACCCGCACCTCGCCATTGCGGCCGAGTTCGCGGCCCTGGCTGGCCAAGTATTGCTGGAAGGGTTTGATCCGGCCCTGCGCCAACAACTGCGCTGCCACCAGCGCATTGGCGCTGCCGGTTACCGGGTCTTCGTTGACACCGACACCGGGCGCAAAGGCGCGCACCACATACTGGTAGCCCACATCCGGTCGGTCAGCAGGCGCATACACCGCCAGCTTGCCGCGGCCCGGCATGGCAGCAATTGCGGCCAGCTCCGGCTTGTAGCGGCGCAGCGCGGCCTCACTGCCGGCTTCCAGTAACCACCAGTCCGGGCCGTTGTTCCAGAGTTCCGGGCTGTGGCCGGGCTTGGCCAGCGCCGCCAGTCCTTCGGGCAGGGCATCCAGGATGGGATCGCGGCGTTCCGCCTGCGGGCTGCGCACATGGATCTGGCGGAACCAGCGGCCGCCCTGTACCCGTACCGGAAGCAGACCAGCTTTGCATTGCTGGATCAGCTGGCCGTTGTCGTCGGGTGTGGCCAGGCCGAGTTCCACCGCGGCCCAGGCGGCACCGACACTGGGATGGCCGGCAAAGGGCAGCTCACCCTTCGGGGTGAAGATACGGATGTGGTAACTGGCGCCTTCGTCCGGCGGCAGGAAAAAGATGGTCTCGGACAGGTTCAGCCAGGCGGCGATGGCCTGTAGGGCCGCATCATCCAGGCCTTCGCTGTCGACGATGGCGCCCAGTGGGTTGCCGGTGCCCGGGCGGGCGGCGAACACGTCCAACTGCAGATAACGGCGAACAGACATTGCGAATCGGTTCCAGACGACGGCTGGGCAGCTTACCAGTGCACCTGTCCTGCGATAACCGTCTGGACCGACCGCCGATCCAGACGGTGCCTTGTGTGTCGATTGCGACCTGCACGCGACCATCGCGACCCACTTCACGGCCCTGGCTGACCACGTAGTTGCCATCAGCGTTGGGTAGCTGCCCGTGTTGCTGCAGCCACACGGCGATCAAGGCATTGGCACTGCCGGTGACGGGGTCTTCGGGTACGTCGGGGGCATCGGCCGGGCAGAACGCCCGTGTCACCAGTGCGTGGTCCGCACCGGGTTCGGCGGCGAATACCGCAACGCCGGTCGCGCCGGTGGCATTGCTCCAGTCGGCGATTGCGGGCATGTCCGGAACGAGTGCACGGACGCTGTCGGCGTCACGCGCCGGCAGCAACCACCAGCCCGGTCCGTTGTCCCAGAGTTCGGGGGCATATCCCGGCGCGAGCAAGGCCTGTAGCTGTTCCGGCACGACACCCGGCGCGGTCTGCCGCTGCCGGCCAGGTGGGCTGGCCAACAGGATGGTTGGGGCGTCACGCGGGCCGCTTGCCTGCACGGGTAGCAGGCCGGCAGCGCATTGCTGCAGCAGTTGGCCGTCACCTGGCGTCGCTAGGCCCGAGGTGATCGCCGCCCAGGCCGCGCCAACGCTGGGATGGCCGGCAAAGGGCAGTTCGCTGCTCGGGGTGAAGATGCGGATGTGGTAGCTGGCGCCCTCGTCCGGCGGCAGGAAGAAGACCGTCTCGGAGAGGTTCAGCCAGGCGGCGAGGGCCTGCATGGCGGCGGTATCCAGGCCATCGCTGTCGAGGATGACACCCAGCGGGTTGCCGCTGCCGGGGCGGTTGGCGAAGACGTCCAGTTGCAGGTAACGGCGTTTGCGCATGGGGTTCGGGGGGGGCAGGGCCGCCCAGCTTAGGCATGAGCGCGCGGAATGTCGTCATTACCAATCCCCGATCCGCTCGCCCCCATTTACCCAAAGATGACCCGAATCGTTGCAAATGCTACTTTCTCCGCCCCGGGAAGGGAGGCGGGGCGGCGATGGTATCGCCGGTAACTCAGCCGTCCCGGCACAGCGGCCTTGGCATAGAATCGGTAGTTCCGCCCGCATTGCCGGGTCTTTCTCCCACTAGTGAATCCACAAAGCCAATGTCTGCTTCCCCAATCGCTGATCGCTGGATCGTCCTCAAGTTCGGTGGCACCTCGGTGTCGCGTCGTCATCGCTGGAACACGATCGGTCAGTTGGCGAAAAAACGTGCGGACGAGACCGGTGGCCGGGTACTGGTGGTGGTGTCGGCCTTGTCGGGCGTCACCAATGAGTTGACCGCGATTGCCGACGGCGCCGCGGACAGCCGCGAGCGCGTGGCCGCGCTGGTCACCCGCCACAATGAATTCCTCGCCGAGCTGGAGCTGGGCAGCGAAGTGCTGGCTGAACGCCTGGCCGCGCTGCAGGCGCTGCTGGACGACCCGCGCGCGGCCAGCCGTCCGCTGGACTGGCAGGCCGAAGTACTGGGCCAGGGCGAGCTGCTGTCCTCCAGCGTCGGTGCCGCCTACCTGCGCAGCAACGGCCTGGACTTCGGCTGGATGGATGCCCGCGATTGGCTGGACGCACTGCCGCCCGCGCCCAACCAGACCGAATGGTCGCAGCGCCTGTCGGTGAACTGCCAGTGGCAGGGCGGCGGCGACTTCAAGCAGCGCTTCTCGGCGCAGCCGACCCGCATGCTGATCAGCCAGGGCTTCATCGCCCGCCACGGCGACGGTGGCACCGCCATCCTCGGCCGCGGCGGCTCGGACACCTCGGCCGCCTATTTCGGGGCGCTGCTCGGTGCCAGCCGCGTCGAAATCTGGACTGACGTGCCGGGCATGTTCAGCGCCAATCCGAAGGACGTACCGGACGCGCGTTTGCTGACCCGCCTGGACTATTACGAGGCACAGGAAATCGCCACCACCGGTGCCAAGGTGCTGCACCCGCGCTCGATCAAGCCCTGCCGCGATGCCGGCGTGCCGATGGCCATCCTCGATACCGAGCGTCCGCATATGCCAGGTACCAGCATCGACGGCGCCGCCGAGCCGGTGCCGGGGGTCAAGGCAATCAGCCGTCGCAACGGCATCGTGCTGATCTCGATGGAAGGCATCGGCATGTGGCAGCAGGTCGGCTTCCTGTCCGACGTGTTCAACCTGTTCAAGAAGCACGGCCTGTCGGTGGACCTGATCGGTTCGGCCGAGACCAACGTCACCGTGTCGCTGGACCCGTCCGAGAACCTGGTCAACACCGATGTGCTGGCCGCGCTGTCGGCCGACCTGTCGC
Organism: Stenotrophomonas sp. STEN022; assembly: GCF_056760155.1. Taxonomy (NCBI): domain Bacteria; kingdom Pseudomonadati; phylum Pseudomonadota; class Gammaproteobacteria; order Lysobacterales; family Lysobacteraceae; genus Stenotrophomonas; species Stenotrophomonas sp. STEN022. The sequence continues at coordinate 9,508 of NZ_JBRREG010000023.1, read as the reverse complement.
AGATCTGCAAGGTCAAGGTGATCGTGCCGTGCGCGGCCATCACCCTGGTTGGTCGGGGCATGCGCTCGCTGCTGTACAAGCTCTCCGACGTGTGGGCCACGTTCGGCAAGGAGCGCGTGCACATGATTTCGCAGTCCTCCAACGACTTGAACCTGACCTTCGTGATCGACGAGGCCGATGCGGATGGCTTGTTGCCAATCCTGCACGCCGAGCTGATCGACAGCGGTGCGATGCCGGTCTACGAAGAGCAGGTGTTCGGCCCGCGCTGGCGCGAAATCATCGGCAGCATCCGCCCGCGGCAGACGCCGTGGTGGCAGGCACCGGCCAAGCAGAAGAAGCTGCTGGAATTGGCCGCACAGGGCACGCCGGCCTATATCTATGACCTGGACAAGGTGCGTGAGCGTGCGCGCCAGTTGAAGGCGATACCGGCGATCGACCGCCGTTTCTACGCGATCAAGGCCAACTCGCATCCTGAGATCCTGCGCACCCTCGCCGCCGAAGGTTTCGGGCTGGAATGCGTGTCGCAGGGTGAAGTGGAACTGGTGTTCGCCTCGGTGCCGGGTATAACCCCGGAGCGCGTGCTGTTCACCCCGAGCTTCGCACCGATCAGCGAATACCAGGCCGTGCTGGCGCGTGGCGTCAACGTCACCGTCGACAACGTCGAGCTGCTGAAGCATTGGCCGGAAGTGTTCCGTGGCCGTTCGCTGTGGCTGCGCATCGACCTGGGCCACGGTGATGGTCACCACAAGAAGGTGAATACCGGCGGCAAGGATTCCAAGTTTGGTCTGTCTGCGCAGCGCGTCGATGAGTTCATCGCCGCCGCCCGCGCGCTGGATATCCGCATTACCGGCGTGCACGCGCACCTGGGCAGCGGTATCGAGAACAGTGGCCACTGGAAGCAGATGGTCGATGAAATGGCCGGCTTCGCGCGCCGTATCGGCAGCGTGGAAATCCTCGATATCGGCGGCGGTCTGCCGGTGCCGTACAGCGATGATGACGAGCCCTTCGATCTGGACGCCTGGGCCGCTGGCCTGGCAGACATCAAGGCGGTGCACCCGGCCTTCCAGCTGGCAATCGAGCCTGGCCGCTTCATGGTGGCCGAGTCCGGCGTGCTGCTGACCCATGCCTCGCAGGTGGTGGAGAAGGACGGCGTGCGCCGCGTTGGCCTGGATGCCGGCATGAACGCCCTGCTGCGCCCGGCGCTGTACGACGCCTGGCACGACATCGCCAACCTGTCGCGGCTGGATGCCGAGCGCGATGTTGATTTCAGCGTGGTCGGCCCGATCTGCGAATCCAGCGATGTGTTTGCCGAGCGGGTGAAGCTGCCGGCGGCGACCGCACCGGGCGATGTGATGGTCATCGCCGATGCTGGCGCCTATGGTTTCAGCATGGCCAGTACCTATAACCAACGCGCCTTGCCGCGCGAGGACGTCATTGATGAAGTGCAATGACGTCTGTTTGCTGCGAAAACCTTTGTCGTCCGTTGCGCGCTGACGCGCAACGGCAAGTTTGATTTCCGGATACGCCATGACAGCTTTTGATAAAGACCAGGTTTCCCGTTTCCGCTTCGTCCGCTGCGATTTCGCCGCGGACACCGGTGTGGCACGGCTGGTATACGCCTTCGACGACGGTCCGGAGTTGACCGAGACCGTCACCGTGCCGGGCGCGCCGTTCCAGTTGGACGACGAACGCACGGCTGCGGTGCAACGCGCCCTGCAGCTGCTGCACCTGATTGCAGGTGTCAGCTACTACAAGGCGGCGGTGCCGGCGCAGGTAAGCATCGACAGCTACGCCATCGACGCGGCCACCGCCGCGTTGGTGGAAACGGTGTACTTCAATGGCCTGGGCGAATTCGCCTACCGCAACGGCCTGAACCTGCGCGACCGGTTCAAACTCCCCGCTTCGCTCCCCTCGCCCGTTTACGGGAGAGGGGCAGGGGGTGAGGGCGCTTCTGCTCCTGCCCTCGGCCTGGCCCACCACGCCCTGGTAGCCATCGGCGGCGGCAAGGACTCGCTGGTCAGCATCGAAGCCCTGCGCAATGCCGGCGTCGCCGAAACCGTCACCTGGATCGGCGGCTCGCAGCTGATCCGTGCCTGTGCTGAGCGCACCGGCCTGCCGACCCTCAACATCGGCCGCACGCTGGCACCAGAGCTGTTCGAGCTCAACCGCCAGGGCGCGTGGAACGGCCATATCCCGGTCACCGCGGTGAACTCGGCGATCATGGTGCTGGCCGCCGTGGTGCAGGGCGTGGATCAAGTGGTGTTCTCCAACGAGCGCTCGGCCAGCTACGGCAGCCAGATCGCCGGTACCGGTGAAGTGAACCACCAGTGGTCCAAGGGCTGGGCCTTCGAGAAGGCGTTCGGCGAATACGTGCAGCAGCACATTGCCGCCGACCTGAACTACTACTCGCTGCTGCGTCCGCTGTCGGAGCTGGCGGTCGCCCGTCAGTTCGCCAAGACCGATTTCTACGACGCGCACTTCTCCAGCTGCAACCGCAACTTCCACATCCTCGGCGAGCGTCCGGTGAACCGCTGGTGCGGCGTCTGCCCGAAGTGCCACTTCGTGTTCCTGGCGCTGGCGCCGTTCATGCCGAAGATCCGGCTGGTGCGCATCTTCGGCCGCAACCTGCTGGACGATATGGAACAGGCTGGCGGCTACGACGCGCTGCTCGAGTTCCAGGATCACAAACCGTTCGAGTGCGTGGGCGAGGGTAAGGAATCGCGCGCGGCCATGGCGACCTTGGCATCGCGTCCGGACTGGAAGGAAGACGTGCTGGTCAAGCGCTTCGCCAACCTGATCCAGCCGACCTTGTCGGCAGACGAACTGCAGATTGAACCGCTGCTGGTATTTGATGGCGAGCACCGCATCCCGGCAGCACTGTGGGAGCGTCTGCGTGCGAATTTCGCAGCTTGAAGGCAAACGCGTCGCGCTGTGGGGTTGGGGGCGTGAGGGCCGCGCGGCCTATCACGCGCTGCGTGATCGGGAATGGGGAATCGGGACCCGGGAATCGGAAGATCGGTTTCCTGCGCGTTTGACGGTGCTTTGCTCTGCATCCGAAGCAGAAGAAATTCTTGCGCTTGGCGATGCGCATCTGCGCGTTGAAACCGAGCTCAGTGGCGAGTTGCTGGCTTCGTTCGACGTGGTGATCAAGTCGCCGGGCATCAGTCCGTACAAGCCCGAAGCGCAGCATGCTTTGGCGCAGGGTACGCAGTTCATCGGCGGCACCTCGCTGTGGTTCAGCGAGCATGCTGATGCCGATGGCGCGCTGCCCAACACGGTCTGCGTGACCGGCACCAAGGGCAAAAGCACGACCACCTCGCTGCTGGCGCATCTGCTGCGCGCGGGCGGGCATCGCACCGGCCTGATCGGCAATATCGGTCTGCCGCTGCTGGAAGCATTGGACCCGCAGCCGGCACCGGACTACTGGGCGGTGGAACTGTCCAGCTACCAGACCGGCGAAGTCGCCCGTAGCGGCACGCGGCCTGACGTCGCCATCGTGCTGAACATCTTTCCGGAGCACCTGGATTGGCACGGCAGCGAGCAGCGTTACATCGACGACAAACTGTCGTTGGTGACCGGCGGCCACCCGCGCGTGGCGGTGCTCAACGCCGCTGACGAACACCTGCGCGCGCTGCAGCTGCCGCATAGCCAGATCATCTGGTTCAACCAGCCCGAAGGCTGGCACATGGTCGGCGAGGTGGTGCATCGCGGTACGCAGGCGGTGTTCGATACCTCGAACACGCCGCTGCCGGGTCGCCACAACCGCGGCAATCTGTGCGCGGTGTTGGCCGCGCTGGAAGCTCTCGGTCTGGATGCGGTTGCCTTGGCACCTGCGGTGCAGAGTTTCCGGCCCTTGCCGAATCGCCTGCAACTGCTGGGCGAGCGCGATGGCCTGCGCTGGGTGAATGATTCGATCAGCACCACGCCGCACGCATCGCTGGCCGCCTTGGATTGTTTCGCCGGGCAGCGCATCGCCTTGCTGGTTGGCGGGCATGATCGCGGTGTGGACTGGCAGGACTTCGCCGAACACATGCGCGACAACGCGCCGGTCGAGATCGTGACCATGGGCAACAACGGTCCACGCATCAATACGCTGCTCGCACCGCTCGCCGAGGCTGGCGGTTTTGGCCTGCACGCCGCGACCGATCTGCCGCATGCGGTGGAACTGGCGCGTGCCGCGTTGGGCGGGCAGGGCGGGGTAGTGCTGTTGTCACCGGGCGCGCCGAGCTTTGGTGCCTACAAGGACTACGTGGCGCGCGGACGGCACTTCGCTGAACTGGCCGGGTTTGATCCGGACAGCATCAGCGCGATTCCGGGTATCGGCATCCTCTAAGACATTGGCCGATACAGCTGTGGCGCTGACGGTCAGTCGGCGCCACCAAATGCATCATCGAGATGCAATCAACCAACAGCGGTTCGCATCAGCAGATCATTCGTCTTGCTGGGTGAAGGCGTAACCGCCGTCGATCAGCTGCTGCAGATAGACATCGAAGCTGGGCGCGATCACCGCATAGCTGTCCGGGTCGTGCAGATAGCGCACGACCTGGCCACTGCTGCCGCCGTCGGCAGGATCGAAATCCAGGTACAGCATCGAAGTGCCGCCGTTGTTCATGCAGTGTGAGAAGCACAGACGCCTGCTCATCGGCACGTCGGCATCGATGCCGGCGCCGAGAATCTCCGGCTCGTCGTCCAGCCAGTCTTCGTAGATGGAGCGGATGCTGTCATCCCATTGCGCGCTGTCCCCGAAGATCTGCTGCACCGACCGCAGGTAGTAGGGGTAGCTGCCGTCGCCGACGTCCGAGCCAAGCATCAGCACGTTGACCTCACCTTGCGGGTAGTCCCGGTAGTGGCTGCCATCCACCCGCGCCAGCAGCTCCAGCAGGCTTGCTGGTACCTGCGGCCATTGCTGTTGCAGGCGTTGCAGGTCGGACTGGCTTGCACCTTCTACCCAGCGCCACATCGGGGCATCGTCTGCTGGCAGGCGCGGCACAAGGCCGGAGAGGAAGGTATCGACAAGGGTCATGGGTTAGTGGATGCGTGGGGGATGCCTATCCAAGCACACCTGCGTAACGCCGCCAATGCACAATGCGCCACGGGAGGCGATATCGACAGGATGCCTCCGTCCTCTTCTCAGGAGCGCAGGCATGAACAAGTGGCGATGGGCTGCAATGACAATGCTGGGATTGGCGGCGACGCCGGCATGGGCGGCGATGAAGTCGCAGCCGCTGGAGTGGCAGCACGATGGAGCCACCTTCAGTGGCGTTCTGGTCTACGACGATGACGGCGATGCGCGCCGACCGGGCGTGGTGATGGTGCCGAACTGGCGTGGCGTCAACGCCTCGGCGATTGCCAAGGCCGAGCAGATTGCTGGTGACGACTATGTGGTGCTGGTTGCCGATGTCTACGGCAAGAACGTGCGGCCCAAGGACAATGACGCGGCGGCAGCTGCTTCCAAGCCGTTGCGCGAGGACCGGAGCCTGTTACGCGCCCGCGCAGCTGCGGCGTTGGAGGCCTTGAAAGCGCAGGCTGGCAAGGTTCCGCTGGACAGTCGGCACATTGCTGCCGTGGGTTTCTGCTTCGGCGGCACAACCGTGCTGGAAATGGCCCGCGCCGGCCTGCCTTTGGCGGGTGTGGTGAGCTTGCACGGTGGCTTGTCGACCCCAACCCCGGCGATAGCTGGCAGCGGGAGGGTGCCGATTCTGGTGCTCAACGGCGCGGCTGATCGCGGCGTCACCGCCGAGGACATCGCCAACTTCGGCAGCGAGATGGATGCCGCCAAGGCCGACTGGCAATTCGTCAATTTCAGCGGCGCGGTGCATTGCTTCGCCGAGTCCGACGCCAACAGCCCACCGGGCTGCCTCTACGACCCCCGCGCCGCCAAGCGCGCGTGGAAAATGATGGACAACTTCCTGGAAGAGCGGCTGGGCGACTAGTCGCAAGGTAGTGCCGAGCCATGCTCTGCAGGGGCTTCACCAGCAATGCCCTGGGGCCTGTAGTGCCGAGCCATGCTCGGCAGAGGCTTCACCAGCAATGTTTTGTAGGAGCGGCGTAAGCCGCGAAGCCAGAGCAAGATCAGAAGCGGTGAAGCTGCCCCTCCCCAACCCGCCCCATCGCTACGCGAAAGGGAGGGAGCGGAGTGCCGAGCCATGCTCGGCAGGGGCCTTGCCGGCGATGCATCAGGCTTGCAGGTTTGTGGGGGCGGCGTCACCCCCGCAGCTGACTATCTGTCAGATCGCGGCGATTGCCGCCCACACGGGATGCGGCAAAGGAGGTTCGCCTTCGGTGGCGCCGGGCGCAGCTGTGGCTTCGCGGCTTACGCCGCTCCCACAGACTTGGCCGCCGCTATCGCCCCGCTGATCGCCGCCCGCGCCTGCGGGCTGTTGCGCCAGCAGCTGCTGCCCAGCATGGCCGAGGCCTGGCTGACGACGTCGCCGGTTTCGGCCTGGGCCAGCTGCTGCAGGGAATGAAACCCCAACTGCTCCAGGCGCGAAACCACGGTGGCACCCACGCCCTTCACCGCCAACAGCACGGCGCGTTCGTCCTCGTTGAACTGCTGCAATCCCGCCATCGCGATCAGTGACTGCGTTCGATGGCGTAACGGGCCAGGCCGCGCAGGGCGGCGACTGCGTCGGTTTCCGGCAGGCCGTCCAGCGCCTGTTCGGCGGCATTGGCATATTCCACGGCGCGCTTGCGGCTGTATTCCAGGCCGCCGGTTGCATGGATGGCAGCCAGTACCTCGGGCATTGCACTGGCATCGCCATCCTGCACGATCTCGCGCAGGCGATTGCGGACCAGTTCGTCCGAGTGCGCCATGGCATGGATCAGTGGCAGGGTGGCCTTGCCTTCGGCGAGGTCATCGCCCAGGTTCTTGCCCAGCTCGTCGGCATTGGCGGAGTAATCCAGTACATCGTCGGCGATCTGGAAGGCATAGCCCAGGTGCATGCCGTAGTCGTAGAGCTTCTGCTGCACAGCCTCGTCGGCACCGGTGGCCAGCGCGCCCAGGCGGGTGCCGGCGGCGAACAGCACCGCGGTCTTGCGCTCGATCACGCGCAGGTAGGCAGCTTCGTCGGTATCCGGGTTATGCACGTGCAGTAGCTGCAGCACCTCGCCTTCGGCGATGCGGTTGGTGGTGTCGGCCAGGATCTGCATCACCGCCATGCGCTCCAGCTCGACCATCAGCTGGAAGCTGCGCGAGTACAGGAAGTCACCAACCAACACGCTGGGGGCATTGCCCCACAAGGCGTTGGCGGTGCTGCGGCCGCGGCGCAGGTCGGATTCGTCGACCACGTCGTCGTGCAAAAGGGTGGAGGTGTGGATGAACTCGATGATCGCCGCCAGCTGGTGGTGCTCGGGGCCAGCGCCACCGACCGCATGGCCGGCCAGCATCACCAGCATCGGCCGCAGGCGCTTGCCGCCGGCCGAGACGATGTGGTCGGCGATCTGGTTGATCAGCACCACGTCCGAGGACAGGCGGCGACGGATCAGGGCATCGACGGCAGCCATGTCCGCTGCGGCAAGGGTCTGGATGGCAGGCAGGCCCAGCGCGGGGCGGATATGTTCGGCGATGCTCATAGGAAGACTTCAGGGGGTACCAGCGGGATTATAGGCGGTGTGGGCGCAGGCGGCCCGTCGGCGCCGAAAACCGAACAGAACCGGGCCTTTGCGCAGTGAATACGTATGCAAGCAGCACCGCCGGCAAAGCGCCGACGCTAAGCTGGCCGGCATACATTTCGCGGCCCTGAAACAGGGGCTCTGAGGCCCGTAGGGGGGCGTTCGATGTCCAAGACTCCATGGTGGCGCGGTGCCGTCATCTACCAGATTTACCCGCGCAGCTACCTGGACACCAATGGCGACGGTGTCGGCGACCTGCCGGGCATCATCGATCGCCTGGAGTACGTGGCCTCATTGGGTGTGGACGCGATCTGGGTGTCGCCGTTCTTCAAGTCGCCGATGGCCGATTTCGGCTACGACATCGCCGATTACCGCGATGTGGACCCGCTGTTTGGCAACCTGGCCGATTTCGACCGCTTGCTGGCCAAGGCGCATGCACTGGGCCTGAAGGTGATGATCGACCAGGTGTTCAGCCATACCTCGGTGGACCATGCCTGGTTCAAGGAAAGCCGCGAGAGCCGCGACAATCCCAAGGCCGATTGGTATGTGTGGGCCGATGCGCGTGATGACGGCAGCCCGCCGAACAACTGGCTGTCGATCTTCGGTGGCGTGGCTTGGCAGTGGGAGCCGCGGCGACGGCAGTATTTCCTGCACAACTTCCTGGCCTCGCAGCCGGACCTGGATTTCCATAATCCGGCGGTGCAGCAGGCAACGCTGGATTACGTAAAGTTCTGGCTGGACCGTGGCGTGGATGGCTTCCGCCTGGATTCGATCAACTTCTGCTTCCATGACGCGCAGCTGCGCGATAACCCGCCCAAGCCTGAGAGCGAGCGTATTGGCCGTGGCTTCAGCCCGGACAACCCGTATGCGTTCCAGTACCACTATTACAACAACACCCGGCCCGAGAACATCGGTTTCCTCGAGCGCCTGCGTGCCTTGTTGGATCAGTACCCGCAGGCGGTGACGCTGGGCGAGATATCCTCGGAGGATTCGCTGGCGACGACTGCCGAGTACACCGCGCCGGGTCGCCTGCACATGGGCTATAGCTTCGAGCTGCTGGTGGATGATTACAGTGCCGCCTACATCCGCGGCACCGTCGAGCGGCTGGAAGCGGCGATGGGCGAGTCCTGGCCGTGCTGGGCGGTTTCCAATCATGACGTGCAGCGTGCGGTGACGCGCTGGGGCGGGCATCCGGCCAAGCCATCGCTGGCGAAGATGCTGGCGGCCTTGGTCTGCTCGCTGCGTGGGTCGGTCTGCATCTACCAGGGCGAGGAGTTGGGCCTGGGCGAAGCGGATGTGCCGTTCGAGGCGTTGCAGGATCCCTACGGCATCACCTTCTGGCCAAACTTCAAGGGCCGTGATGGTTGCCGTACGCCGATGCCGTGGACTGATGACGCATTGGCTGGGTTTACCACTGGCAAGCCGTGGTTGCCGATTCCGGCCGAGCATCAGGCTTTGTCAGTGCAGGCGCAGGAAGTGGATGGCGATTCGGTATTGCATGCCTTCCGCAGCTTCCTGAGCTGGCGCAAGGCGCATCCGGCCTTGGTCGAGGGTTCGATTCGCTTCCTTGATAGTACTGAGCCGGTGTTGCTGTTCGAGCGTCAGTCTGGCGATGAGACCTTGTTGCTGGCGTTCAATCTTTCGGGCGAGACCGTGCGGCATGCGTTGCCGGCGGGTGAGTGGCAGGCCTTGGCGCTGCCGGGTCCGGTGGCGGGTGCGGTCGAGGCTGGCGAACTGGTATTGCCTGGGCACGCGGTGTACTGCGCGCGTCGCGGCTGAGTTTTTGTTGCTCTCTCTTTTGTGCGGGCGGAGATAACATCTCCGCCTTTTTTTGGCTTTGGCTTTGGTTTTGGCTTTCGCTAAAGCCCCTCTCCCGCCTGCGGGAGAGGGGTTGGGG
>NZ_JBRREG010000022.1:0-52314 GCF_056760155.1 Stenotrophomonas sp. STEN022 | reverse complement strand
TTCTTGGTCTCGGGGGGGGGGGGGCGGCTCCTCTCCCCGCGTGCGCTCCCGGGGTGGGTTTTTGGGGGGGGGGGGTGCTCCGGGGGGTCGCCCGCGCCCCGACTCACCAGCTTATTCGACGCGATAGACCTGCGCGCCCTGCTCGCGGAACTGTGCCGATTTCTCGGCCATCCCAATCGCCAGCGCCTGCGCCTCATCCAGCCCCTGCTCGGCGGCGTACTCACGCACATCCTGGGTGATCTTCATCGAGCAGAAATGCGGGCCGCACATCGAGCAGAAGTGGGCCAACTTGTGCGCATCCTTGGGCAGCGTCTCGTCATGGAATTCCTTGGCCTTCTCCGGATCCAGACCGAGGTTGAACTGGTCTTCCCAGCGGAACTCAAAGCGCGCCTTGCTCAAGGCGTTGTCGCGGACCTGCGCACCCGGATGGCCCTTGGCCAGATCGGCGGCGTGTGCGGCGATCTTGTACGCCATGATGCCGTCGCGCACGTCCTGCCGGTTGGGCAGGCCCAGGTGTTCCTTCGGCGTCACGTAGCAGAGCATCGCGGTGCCATACCAGCCAATCATCGCCGCACCGATCGCACTGGTGATGTGGTCGTAACCCGGTGCGATGTCGGTGGTCAGCGGCCCAAGCGTATAGAACGGCGCTTCGCCGCACTCCTGCAGCTGCTTGTCCATGTTCTGCTTGATCAGCTGCATCGGTACATGACCGGGACCTTCAATGATGGTCTGCACATCATGCTTCCAGGCAATCTTTGTCAGCTCGCCCAGCGCTTCCAGTTCACCGAACTGCGCCGCGTCGTTGGCATCGGCAATGCAGCCAGGGCGCAGGCCGTCACCGAGACTGAAGGACACGTCGTAAGCCTTCATGATGTCGCAGATGTCCTCGAAGTGCGTATAGAGGAAATTTTCCTTGTGATGCGCCAGACACCACTTGGCCATGATCGAACCGCCGCGCGAGACGATGCCGGTGACACGCTTCGCAGTCAGCGGCACGTGTCGCAGCAACACCCCGGCGTGGATGGTGAAGTAATCAACCCCCTGCTCGGCCTGCTCGATCAAGGTGTCGCGGAAGATCTCCCAGGTCAGCGCTTCGGCCCGGCCATCCACCTTCTCCAACGCCTGGTAGATCGGCACCGTGCCAATCGGCACCGGCGAATTGCGCACGATCCATTCGCGCGTCTCATGGATATGTTTGCCGGTGGACAGATCCATCACCGTGTCGCCGCCCCAGCGGATCGCCCACACCAGCTTCTCCACTTCCTCGGCGATACCAGACGACACCGCGCTGTTGCCGATGTTGGCGTTGATCTTGGTGAGGAAATTGCGACCGATGATCATCGGCTCACACTCGGGGTGGTTGATGTTGTTCGGCAGCACCGCGCGGCCGCACGCGATCTCATCACGCACGAATTCCGGGGTGATGATCTGCTGGATGCTGGCACCGAAGCTCTGCCCTGGATGCTGGGCAAGCAGTCCTGCATCACGCACCGCATCCAACCGCTGGTTCTCGCGGATGGCGACGTACTCCATCTCCGGGGTAACGATGCCGCGGCGCGCATAGTGCATCTGGGTGACGTTGGCGGCACCAATCGCGCGGCGCGGCAGCGTGCGGCCGGGAAAGCGCACGGCATCAAGCCTGCCATCGTGCTGGCGGCCACGGCCGAACTCGGAGCTGAGACCGGCCAACTGCTCGGTATCCCCGCGCTCCTCGATCCAGGCGCTGCGCACCGCCGCCAGCCCCGCTGCCAGATCGATGTTGGCCCGCGGATCCGTGTACGGGCCGGAGGTGTCGTACACGGTGACCGGATGGTTCTCCTCGCCGCCGAACAGGGTGGGCGTGCGGGTCAGCGCGATCTCGCGCATCGGCACCTGCAGGTCTGGGCGCGAACCAGCGACGAAGATCTTGCGCGAACCGGGAATCGGCCGGGTCACGGATTCGGAGAGTTGCTGGGCCTGTTGCTGCAGGCTGGGCTGTGCGTTCATTGGCATTCGTCCTGGTCTATCCACACGCGGGGTGCGAAGGCCACGCGAGGGATTCGCATGACGGAACGAAGCGAAGGCGCACACCACACGGTCCTGACCCGTTGCGGGCACAGCGACCGGCGGCACACGAAGCTTCCCTACGCCGGTATGAGCCGGATCAGGTTCGAAGGGTATGTCTCAACCGTAGCCCAAAGGCTGCGGTACCCCCGCTTCGGGCGTCATTAGACCTGCAATCGAGGGGAAAGCCAAGCCAGCAGGAACACCGGTCAAAAGGCTGTAGCTGCTACCAGCAGACCTTGCCTTGCACAACGTCACAAGCCACTAACGTAATCGTGACGCGCCATTCAGTAACATCCCGCGCAGGCTCGTTTCGAATGACTGCCTTGCGGCGCTTGCCGCCCCTCCTTTCCCGGCCCGGTGCCAAGGTGCCAGCCGGTTGTCCTGCAAGCTCAGGCTCGCTCCCCTCAATCGCTCACTTGATCGGAGAAGCTCCTTCATGGTGTTTCGCATTTCCATTGCACTGGTCGCGCTACTGGTGCTGATTGCCGGCCTCGCGCCCGGCCCCTTCAACGACGTGGTACAGGCCGCGCTGGCCCAGGTGGTGCGTGGCGCTGGCTGGATGTACCTGCTGATCGTGTTCCTGACACTGTCCTTCCTGCTGTATCTGGCGTTCGGACGCTTCGGCAGCCTGCGCATCGGCGGCGAAGATGCCGAACCGGATTTTTCCCGCGCCAGCTGGTTGTCGATGCTGTTCGCCGCCGGCATGGGCATCGGCCTGGTGTTCTGGGGCGCGGCCGAACCGGTATCGCATTTCGTTACCCCACCCGAAGGGCTGCCGCCGCAAAGCATGGATGCCGCCCGCGCCGCGATGCGTTACTCGTTCTTCCATTGGGGCCTGCACCCGTGGGCGATCTATGCGCTGATAGGGCTGGCAATGGCCTGGTTCCAATACAACCGCAACGGCCGCGGTCTGATCAGCGACATGCTGCAACCGGTGATCGGCCGCCATCATCGCGGTTGGATCGGCAAGCTGGTGAACATCGCCGCCGTGGTCGCTACCGCAATCGGTGTCGCCACCACGCTGGGATTCGGCACCATCCAGATCGCTGCCGGCCTGCAACGTGTGTTCGGTGTCACCGCAGGCGTGCCACTGCAGATGACCGTCATTGCCATCGCCTTCGTGCTTTACATGATCTCCACCACCAGCGGCGTGGACCGTGGCATCAAATGGTTGTCCAACTTCAATCTGGCAATGGCGGCAGTGCTGATGGCCGCAGTGCTGGTGCTCGGCCCCACCGGCTTCATCTTCGATACCTTCACCACCACCCTGGGCGCCTACCTGAACCAGCTGGTGACGATGAGTCTGCGCATGTCGCCCTTCTCGGGCAGCACCTGGGTCGCCGATTGGACCATCTTCTACTGGGCCTGGTGGATTGCCTGGGCGCCGTTCGTGGGTTCGTTCATTGCGCGGGTATCACGCGGCCGCAGCGTGCGCGAGTTCGTGGTCGGGGTGGTGCTTGCGCCAACCCTGCTCGGCTTCCTGTGGTTCTCGGTCTTCGGCGGCACCGCGTTGTGGGCACAGTTGTTCGGCCAGGCCGATCTGGTCCAGGCGCTGGGCAAAGGCTATGAAACGGTGCTGTTCACGCTGTTCGATGGCATGCCGGCCTCGTTGCTGCTGTCGGGCCTGGCCTTGATCCTGCTGATCATCTTCTTCGTCACCTCGGCCGATTCCGCGGTACTGGTGCTGGCCAGCATGTCGACCGATGAGGCCGGCGATCCACCGCTGTCACGCAAGCTGGTATGGGGCATCGCCATTGCACTGATCGCCGCAGCACTGCTGCTCGCAGGTGGCCTGGATGCACTGCAGGGCATGATCACCATTGCCGCACTGCCGTTCGCGCTGTTGATGGTGCTGGTGATGGTATCGCTGTATCGCGTACTGGACGCCGAGCACAACCGGCAACGTCGGCTCGCGCAGCGCGCACGGCACATGATCGAAGCATGGATCGAGCGCGAGCAGGCAGCACAGGAAGAAGCACGTGCAGTCACTGAGCGTTCGTCAGGTCTGGACAAGTAGGCAGGAGCTGCGGGAGCTGTGAATCGCCGCGGCGCATCTGGCTGGTTTGGCATCCAGCTGCGCAATGTGGCTGAACAATTGGGCGGCAAGGACGGCAGCGGAGAACTCCCCCTCCCCAACCCTCCCCTTCGCTGCGCGAAAGGGAGGGGGCTGTTCTTGGCGATCTACAAGACGGCGACGGAGCCGCTTCTACCCCCTCCCCTTCGCGCAGCGAAGGAGAGGGTTGGGGAGGGGTGCTTTGGCTTTGGCTTTGGCTTTGGCTTTGGCTTTGGCTTTAACTTTGACTTTGCCCCGGTTACAACCACAAGAAGCAAAGATCAGTACCCCGCCGCCTGCCCATCCTTTCGACTCTCCGAAGCGCCGTAGTAAACGCCGCTTTCCGGGTCACGCATGATCGCCTGGTAGCCGCCATAAGGTCCGTCGGCAAACACCACGCGATGCCCCTTGCGCATCAAACTGCGTACCGTTTCATAGGAAAACCCGGTTTCCAGATTGACCTCGCCACCGTCGCGCATCGCCGTGGCCTGTCCGGTCGGTTCGATCGAACCTTCATGCTGGATGCGCGGCGCATCGCCGGCTTCCTGCAGGTTCATGCCGAAGTCGACCAGGTTCATCACGATCTGCGCATGTCCTTGCGGCTGCATCGCGCCGCCCATCACCCCGAAGCTGGCGAACGGCTTGCCATCCTTGGTGATGAAAGCAGGAATGATGGTCTGGAATGGCCGCTTGCCCGGCGCATAGCCATTGGGATGATCCTTCTGCAGCACGAACATCTCGCCACGGTCCTGCAGGATGAAGCCCATCCCCGGCGGCGCCATGCCGCTGCCCATGCCGCGGTAATTGGACTGGATCAGTGACACCATCATGCCGTCGGCATCAGCCACGGTCATATAGATGGTGTCGCCCTCCTCCAGCTGCCTGGGCGTGCCCGGCTGAACTTCCTTTAAGGCCTTGTCCATCGAGATCAGGCTGCGGCGCTGCGCGGCGTACTCCTTGGAAACAAGTCGTTGCACCGGCGCCGGCGAGAACACCGGGTCCGCATAGAAACGGGCACGGTCGGCGAAGGCCAGTTTCTTGGCTTCAACGAACAGATGGATGTGCTCGGCCGAGCCGAATGGAATCTTCGAGAAATCGTAGCCTTCAAGCACGTTGAGTATCTGCAGTGCGGCGATTCCCTGGCTGTTCGGTGGCAGCTCCCACACGTCATAACCACGGTAGTTGCTGCTGACCGGCTCGACCCACTCGCCGTGATGCGCTGCCATGTCCTCGTAGCTCAGATAGCCGCCATTGGCCTTGAAGTAGTCACCGATGCCACGAGCGATGTCACCTTTGTAAAACGCATCACGGCCGCCGTCAGCAATCTGCTGCAAGGTGTTTGCAAGGTTTGGATTGCGCCACATCTGCCCTTTGCGTGGCGCATGCCCATCGATGGTGAATTGCTCCTTGAAGCCCGGATACTGCGACAGCTTGGGCACCGAGCGATCCCAGTAGTAGGCAATGACCTCGGATACCGGATGCCCTTCTCGCGCATAGGCGATTGCCGGCGCCAGGTTTTCAGCCATGGGCTTGCGCCCGAAGCGTTCGTGCAATGCGAACCAGCCATCTACTGCGCCAGGCACCGACACCGGCAGTGGTCCTGTCGCAGGAATCTCCTTCAAACCACGCCGCTGCAACTCCGCCAGCGTCAACGAACGCGGTGAACGGCCCGAGCCGTTGTAACCATGGAGCTTCTGCGTCTTCGGGTCCCAGACGATCGCGAACAGGTCACCGCCAATGCCATTGCCGGTCGGCTCCATCAATCCCAGCGCAGCATTGGCAGCGATGGCTGCGTCCATCGCCGAGCCGCCGCCCTTCATCACGTCCAGCGCGATCTGCGTGGCCAGCGGCTGCGAGGTGGCTGCCATTGCATGCGGCGCGATGACTTCCGAACGGGTGGCAAATTCATGGCCGGTGATGCGGTCTGCGGCAAACGCCGTTACCGGCACAGTAGATAAGGCAAGCAGCAACGCGGTACGCAGCATGGTGGACAACCAGCAAGGGAATGGCTGGACGATAGCTCAGCCACCGCGCTGACGCACGCCTTGCACATGCGCCTCGCAACTCACTCCCCCTCACCCAAGCGTTCAAGCCAGCCGAGCTGGACCGCGGGCACCGTGCTGTCCTTGTGGGAGCGGCGTCAGCCGCGAAGCAGGGGTATCTTCAGATGAAGTGGTTCGAGCAAGCTCAGCTTCGCGGCTCACGCCGCTCCCACAGACAAACAGCAGACCCGCAGATCACCACTGGCAACCAAGCCCTACATCCGCGCAGACGCCATTCCGATCAAGCCTGCTGCCTCGTGTCCGCCGCTGATCTGCTCCAGCAGGCCGCGCGTCTCCTGGCCTGGATCCAGGCCCAGCTCCTGCCGCAGTACCGATTCGAATCGCTGGTAGACCTTCAGCGCCGCAGCACGCATACCGGTGCCGGCATGGGCCCGCATCACCCGCCGGGTATGTGCCTCATTCCAGGGGTCGCGCTGGCTCAAGGCATTGGCCAGCTTTACGGCAGGCTCCCAACGCGCTGTATCCAGCATTTCATCGCAGCAGCGTGCCGCCGCGTCGATCAGCTGCGCATCCAGCAATTGCCGGGTGCTCGCCAGCCAGCTCTGGAAGTTGGAATCGGCAATGTCCTCCATTCCATCTAGGAACACCCGTTGCTCGGTCATCAGTTGGGCCGACTCACACGGCATCTGCTGCAGCAGATCGACATCGAACAGTGGCTCACTGCCACGCATCAGACCAACCGCCGAGCGCTCGATGCGCAGAATGCCCTCCCCCAGTGCCAGGGTGCAGAAGCGATTGAGGTTGCTCAGCACCTGACGCAGGTTGGTCAGGGCGCTGGTCTCACCCAGGGTTGGCCACAACAACGCCGCCAGCGCTGCCCGCGAATGCATCCGGTTGGACTCGATTGCCAGGTAGCCGAGCAGGGTCCAACCCTTTCGATAGATCAGCGGTGCCGGTAGGCCAACCCCCTGGCCCATCAGCTGCACCAGGCCTGTCGTCGGCTCGCCGCTGGGGCCGTCACAGCAGTGTGCGCCTGCGCACGTGATGCCCTGTTCTGTTGAATGCATCATGGCTTCCTTCCTCCGGCCGGCCCAGAAAAGAGCCTCTTACTTCCTAAACCGGCGAAAGCGGCGCAATCCAATCACCAGCGGACAAAATTTCTCTCCCACGCCAATCCAAGGTGCCGGACTGGCCCGAATCCGCGCAATCCAGCCTCAGCGGATGCTTGTACGTGTAGGTTTCAACCGCAACCATGCCGCCACGACGGGGCTTACGCACCGAATCCGGAAAATCACACCTGCAAGCGTTGACAGCGCGCAGCGGCGGTGGTTATCTCGACTGATGCTGCAACGCCACAACGCCACCGCCAACACGCCTTCGACCCCGGCTCACGCCGCGGCGTCGCTGCTCGTACTCGTACTTATTACCGAACCTACAGGGGCGGGGCGAGCTGGCGCGTAGCAGAAAATGCCAGATTCGAACAAAGACCCCGCACCGGCCCCGGCGCGGGGTTTTTCGTTTCCAGCTTCTATTTCATCTGAAACCATGTACCCGACCCCAGACACCTCCAACAAACACACCGCCAACGCTGCCTGCCGCAGCGCTGCCGCCTGCATGGTGCCTGCCCCGCCCGCCCCGGCCGCTGCGTCCTGACGCAACGGCCGTTTTTATTTCTGCCTGACTCTCTTCATTGCAAGGAAACCAAGCACCATGAGCACCAACGAACTGCCCCAGATCAAAATCGCCGTCGTCGGTTACGGCAGCCAGGGCCGCGCCCATGCCATGAACCTGCGTGAATCCGGCTTCGACGTGGTTGTCGGCCTGCGCGCTGGCGGCCCCACTGAAGTCAAGGCCCAGGCCGATGGCTTCACCGTCAAGAGCCCCGCCGAAGCGGTCAAGGACGCCGACCTGGTCGCCGTGCTGACCCCGGACATGGTGCAGAAGAAGCTGTACAACGAGGTGCTGGCACCGAACATGAAGCAGGGCGCCTGCCTGCTGTTCGCGCACGGCCTGAACGTGCATTTCGGCATGATCGAGCCGCGCGCCGATCTGGACGTGGTGCTGGTCGCGCCGAAGGGCCCGGGCGCTCTGGTGCGTCGCGAGTATGAAATCGGCCGCGGCGTGCCGTGCATCTACGCGGTCTACCAGGACAAGAGCGGCAAGGCCGAGCAGTTCGCGCTGGCTTATGCGGCTGGCCTGGGCGGTGCCCGCGCCAACATCATCAAGACCACCTTCAAGGAAGAGACCGAAACCGATCTGTTCGGCGAGCAGGCCGTGCTGTGCGGCGGCGCTTCCTCGCTGGTGCAGGCCGGCTTTGAAACCCTGGTCGAAGCTGGCTACCAGCCGGAAATCGCTTATTACGAAGTGCTGCACGAACTGAAGCTGATCGTCGACCTGTTCTACGAAGGCGGCATCACCCGCATGCTGGAGTTCATCTCCGAGACCGCGCAGTACGGCGATTTCGTCAGCGGCCCGCGCGTCATCGATGCCTCGGTGAAGGCACGCATGAAGGACGTGCTGACCGACATCCAGAACGGCACCTTCACCAGGAACTGGGAAGCCGAGTACGACGCCGGCCTGCCGAACTACAAGAAGTTCCAGCAGGCCGACATGGAACATCCGATTGAAAAGGTGGGCAAGGAGCTCCGCGCCAAGATGGTTTGGCTGCAAGCACAGAACGCGTAACCGCGCGGTCCCCCACCCGCAACAGGCAAAGGTCGCTCCATGAACACATCCACCCCCGGTGCGCCACGCAATGGCGCACGCTGGCTGACGCAGGCTCTGGAAGCCGAAGGCGTGCAAACGCTGTTCGGCTACCCGGGCGGCACCATCATGCCGTTCTACGACGCATTGGTGGACTCCAGCCTCAAGCACATCCTGGTACGTCACGAGCAGGGCGCGGCGCTGGCCGCCAACGGGTATGCCCGCGCCAGCGGCAAGGTAGGCGTATGCGTGGCCACCTCCGGCCCGGGTGCGTCCAACCTGGTCACCGGCATCGCCGACGCCATGCTCGACTCGGTACCGATGGTGTGCCTGACCGGCCAGGTCGGTACGCCGTTGCTGGGTACCGATGCGTTCCAGGAACTGGATGTGTTCGGCATGACCTTGCCGATCGTCAAGCACAGCTGGTTGGTGCGCAGCGTCGATGAACTGCCGCACGTGGTTGCCGAAGCGTTCCGCGTCGCCCGCGAAGGGCGGCCCGGTCCGGTGCTGATCGACCTGCCCAAGGACGTGCAGCTGGCCAATGCCGCGCATCTGCCCGATCACGTGCCGGCCTCGGTCGACCCGATACCGGCACCGGCGGCCGAAGCCTTGGCCGCTGCACTGGCGGCAATCGCCCAAGCCGAAAAGCCGGTGATCTACGGCGGCGGCGGCATTGCCCTGGGTGATGCGGTTGGCGAGTTCCGCCAGTTCGTCGAAGCCACCGGCATCCCCACCGTGCTGACCCTGCGTGGCTTGGGCGCGCTGCCCGCAAACCACCCGCAATACCTGGGCATGCTGGGCATGCACGGCACCCGCGCCGCCAACATGGCAGTGCAGGATTCGGACCTGCTGATCGTGGTCGGCGCGCGCTTCGACGACCGTGCCACCGGCAAACTGGCCGAATTCGCTCCGTTTGCCCGCGTCATCCACCTGGATGCCGACATCTATGAAATCTCCAAGCTGCGCGGCGCCGACATCTCGCTGCCCGGCAATGTCCGCGACGGCCTGTTGGCGTTGACCGGCGAGCGCGCCAACTGCAATACCTGGCGTGCCCGCTGTGCCGCCAACCGCGAGAAGTTCAGCGCCCGCTACGATGCACCAGGCGAGCAGATCTACGCCCCGCGCCTGTTGAAGCGGCTGAGCGAAGTGGCCCCGGCGGACACCGTCATCGCCTGCGACGTCGGCCAGCACCAGATGTGGGTTGCCCAGCACTGCCGCTTCAACCACCCGCGCAACCACCTGACCTCCGGCGCGCTGGGCACCATGGGCTTCGGCCTGCCGGCGGCGATGGGCGCGCAGTTCGCCTGTCCCGATCGCACCGTGGTGCTGGTCTCCGGTGATGGTAGTTTCATGATGAACGTGCAGGAGCTGGTGACCATCGCCCGCTGCAAGCTGCCGATCAAGATCGTGCTGCTGGACAACTCCTCGCTGGGCATGGTCCGGCAGTGGCAGGAGCTGTTCCACGCCGAGCGCTACAGCGAGATCGACCTGTCCGACAATCCGGACTTCGTCGCACTGGCACAGGTCTTCGGCATCAAGGCCAAGCGCATCGTCGACCGCAATGATGTGGAAGACGGGCTGGCCGAGCTGTTCGATTCCGCCGGCCCGATGCTGCTGCACGTATCCATCGATGCGCGCGCCAACGTGTGGCCGCTGGTGCCACCCAACAACGCCAACAGCACCATGCTGGACAGCAACCCAGCCCATGCCAAGGCAGCGCAGGAGAGTTCCAATGCAATACCGGCTTGACCTGGTGCTGAAGCCTGCCGAAGGCGCGCTGGTGCGCGTGATCGGCATGGTTGAACGGCGCGGCTTCGCCTTCAGCAACATTGCCGGCAATCGCAATGCCGACGATGCCGGCCGCTGGCACGTGCAGATGGACATCCATGGCACGCGCCCGCCGGAAACCCTGTGCCACCAGCTGCAGAAAGTCTACGACTGCGAATCCGTGCGGCTGGTACCGGTAGCAGGTGCCAGCGTATGAGCAGCGATGTAAGTGGCGTACCGGTAGTACGCCGCCGCAAGCAACGGAGGCGTCTTCTTCAACGCGAACAGCCTGCAGGCAGTTCGCTTGTATCCGGTGACGGCCACGTACATGCCTGACCGTGGCCGCACCGTCGCAGTTGCAACACCCGCTGACGCCTTGAACGTCAGCGTTGCCGACGTCTTGGCCGCGCAGGCACGCCTGCGCCGTTTCCTGCCGCCTACCCCGCTGCATTACGCCGAGCGTTTCGGCACCTGGCTCAAGCTCGAAAACCTGCAGCGCACCGGCTCCTACAAAGTGCGTGGCGCCTTGAACGCGATGCTGGCAGCGCTCGAACGCGGCGACGAGCGCCCGGTGATCTGCGCCTCGGCCGGCAACCACGCCCAGGGCGTGGCCTGGGCCTCGCACCGGCTGGGCGTGCAGGCCATCACGGTGATGCCGCATGGTGCACCGGCCACCAAGATCGCCGGCGTCCAGCATTGGGGCGCCACCGTGCGTCAGCACGGCAACAGCTACGACGAGGCATTCGCCTTCGCCCGCGAGCTGGCCGAGCAGAACGGTTACCGTTTCCTGTCCGCCTTCGACGACCCTGACGTGATCGCTGGCCAGGGTACGCTGGGCATCGAGTTGGCGCCGCATGCACCGGACGTGGTGATCGTGCCGATCGGCGGCGGTGGCCTGGCCTCTGGCGTTGCGCTGGCCCTGAAATCACAGGGTGTACGCATCATCGGCGCGCAGGTTGAAGGCGTGGACTCGATGGCACGCGCGATCAAGGGTGATGTGCGCGAAGTTGATCCGGTGCCGACCCTGGCCGATGGCGTCAAGGTCAAGATCCCAGGCTTCCTCACCCGCCGCCTGTGCGCCAGCCTGCTAGACGATGTGGTCATCGTGCGCGAAGCCGAGCTGCGTGAAACCCTGGTGCGGCTGGCACTGGAGGAACACGTCATCGCCGAAGGGGCTGGCGCGCTGGCGCTGGCCGCGGGCCGCCGCGTGTCCGGCAAGCGCAAGTGTGCGGTGGTATCCGGCGGCAACATCGATGCCACGGTATTGTCGACCTTGTTGTCTGAAGTACGCCCCAGTCCACCACGCAAACCTCGACGGCGTAACGCCGAACGACTTAGAAGCCGTGTCGTTGCATCGACACAGCGCAGCTCCAAATCCGAATCCCCCCAAATTTCCGTTACCGCCGCAGTCGAGGAGACCCTCTGGTGAATACTCCAACCAACAACACCCCGCGAATTACCATCTTCGACACGACCCTGCGCGACGGTGAGCAATCACCCGGCTGCAGCATGACGCCACCACAGAAGCTGGTGATGGCAAGGGCGCTGGCGGAACTGGGCGTGGACGTGATCGAAACCGGTTTCCCCGCAAGTTCGCAGTCAGACCGCGAAGCCATGGCCTTGATCGGCCGCGAGGTACGACAGCCGGTCCTGGCAGTGCTGTCGCGCTGCCTGGCCGGCGATATCGAAACCTCGGTCAAGGCCCTGGAAGCCGCAGCGCGCCCGCGCCTGCACGTTTTCCTGTCCACCAGCCCCCTGCATCGCGAGCACAAGCTGCGCATGAGCAAGGTGCAGGTGCTGGAATCGGTGCACAAGCATGTGAGCATGGCGCGCGGCTACCTGGACGATGTCGAGTTCTCCGCTGAAGACGCAACCCGCACCGAACTGGACTTCCTGACCGAAGTCACCCAGGTCGCGATCGCCGCCGGCGCACGCACCATCAACCTGCCCGACACGGTTGGCTTCACTACGCCGGAGGAAATCCGCGCGATGTTCCAGCACGTGATCGCCAACGCCGCCGGTGCCGACAAGGTCATCTTCAGTACCCACTGCCACAACGACCTGGGCCTGGCCGTGGCCAACTCACTGGCCGCCATCGAAGGTGGTGCACGCCAGGTGGAAGGCTCGATCAACGGCATCGGCGAGCGCGCCGGCAATTGCGCGCTTGAAGAAATCGCGATGGTGCTGAAGGTGCGCAACGCCTTCTACAACAACTTCGACACCGGCTTCGACACCCGCCGCATCGTGCCCACTTCGCAGCTGCTGCAGCGCCTGGTCGGCATGCCGGTGCAGCGCAACAAGGCCATCGTTGGTGCCAATGCATTCGCGCATGAGTCCGGCATCCACCAGCACGGCATGCTGCGCAACCGCAACACCTACGAAATCATGCGTCCGGAAGACGTGGGCTGGGAGTCCTCGCAGATGGTGCTGGGCCGCCACAGCGGCCGTGCCGCGGTCGAGGCACGCCTGCGTGCGCTGGGCTACTGGCTGGAAGAAGAAGAACTGAAGCTGATCTTCGAGCAGTTCAAGGCACTGTGCGAACAGCAGCGCGTGGTCACCGATGCCGACCTGCAGACCCTGATGCAGGGCACCTCCAGCAGCGACGGCTACCGCCTGGCTTCGATGACCATCAGCGACGTCGGCAGCCGTGCCAATGCGCTGGTCGAGCTGTCCGATCCGGAGGGCAACCGCGTCGCTGAGACCGCGCAGGGCGATGGCCCGGTCGATGCCTTGTTCTCGGCGCTGTCGGCCGCCACCGGCGTGCAGCTGACCCTGGACAGTTACCACGTGCACAGTGTCGGCATCGGCGCCGATGCGCGCGGCGAAGCCAACCTGAGCGTGCGTCACGAAGGCGAAATCCTCGAAGGCACCGGCACCAGCCGTGACATCATCGAAGCCAGCGCGCTTGCCTGGCTGGATGTCACCAACCGCCTGCTGCGCCAGCGTGAAAGCAGCACCACCGAGGAAGCCGTCAGCGCCTGAGCGCGACGGCAGAACATAGGCAACGGAACGAACCAATGAGCTCCGCACCCAAAACCCTGTACGGCAAACTGTGGGACGCCCACGTTGTCGTCCCCGAATCCGACAACGCGCCGGCCGTGCTGTATATCGACCTGCACCTGATCCATGAGGTCACCTCGCCGCAGGCCTTCACCGAGCTGCGCGAGCGCGGCCTGAAGCCGCGCCGCACCGATCGCACCAAGGCGACGATGGATCACTCCACGCCGACCCTGCCGGCCGGCCCGGACGGCAAGCTGCCGTATGCCAGCAAGGCCTCCGAAGCGCAGGTCGAAACACTGGCGAAGAATTGCGCCGAGTACGGCATCGAGCTGTTCGACCTGTCTTCGGCCAACCGCGGCATCGTCCACGTCATCGCCCCGGAGCAGGGTTTCACCCAGCCCGGCATGACCATCGTCTGCGGTGACAGCCACACCTCCACGCATGGCGCATTCGGTTCGCTGGCCTTCGGCATCGGCACCAGCGAAGTCGGCCACGTGCTGGCCACGCAGTGCCTGCTGCAGCGCAAGGCCAGGACCATGGCAATCACCGTCGATGGCGAACTGGCGCCGGGCGTGGGTGCGAAGGACGTGGTGCTGCACATCATCGGCGTGATCGGCGTCAACGGTGGCACCGGCCATGTGCTGGAATTCCGTGGCTCGGCGATCCGCGCGATGGACATGGAACAGCGCATGACCCTGTGCAACATGTCGATCGAAGCCGGTGCCCGCGCCGGCATGGTGGCACCGGATCAGGTCACCTTCGACTGGGTCGCCAAGACCCCGCGCGGCCCCAAGGGTGCCGACTTCGACACCGCCGTTGCGTATTGGTCCTCGTTGAACAGCGACGAAGGCGCTCGCTTCGATGTCGAAGTGCAGATCGACGCCGCTGATATCCGTCCGACCCTGACCTGGGGCACGCACCCGGGCACCGCGATTGCGGTTGATGCGCCGATCCCGGCCGCCAACGATGCCGCCGCGCAGAAGGGCCTGGACTACATGAAGTTCGAAGCCGGCCACAGTTTGATCGGTACGCCGGTGGATGTGGTGTTTGTCGGCTCCTGCACCAATGGCCGCCTGAGCGACATGCGCGAAGTAGCGCAGGTGCTGCGCGGCCGCCACGTCGCCGATGGCGTGCGCATGCTGGTGGTGCCGGGCTCGGAGATCGTCAAGCGCGACGCCGAGGCCGAAGGTATCCACGAGGTCGTGCGTGCCGCCGGTGCCGAGTGGCGCGAGCCGGGCTGCTCGATGTGCATCGCCATGAACGGCGACCTGGTCGCACCCGGCCAGTTGGCGGTGAGCACCAGCAACCGCAATTTCGAAGGCCGCCAGGGCCCGGGCTCGCGCACCCTGCTGGCCTCGCCGATGAGTGCGGCGTGGGCAGCGGTGAATGGCCGTGTTGCCGATACCCGCGATCTGTTTGCCAAGGAGGTGGCGTGATGAAAATTACACAAGCACACCCTCATCCGGCGCTGCGCGCCACCTTCTCCCGGTGGGAGAAGGGCTACGCACTGGAGCTGTACTGATGGCCGCACTGACCCGCATCGTTTCGTGCAGCGTGGTGCTGCGCCAGACCAACATCGACACCGACCAGATCATCCCGGCGCGTTTCCTGTCCACCACCGAGCGTGCAGGCCTGGGCAAGAACGCGTTCAATGACTGGCGCTGGCAGGCCGATGGTTCACCAAATGCAGAGTTCGCCTTCAACCAGCCGCACAACCAGGGCCGCGCGATTTTGCTGGCCGGGCGCAATTTCGGTTGCGGCTCCTCGCGCGAGCATGCGCCGTGGGCGCTGACCGACCTGGGCCTGCAGGCAATCGTCAGCAGCGAGATCGCCGACATCTTCCGCAACAACTCGCTGAAGAACGGCCTGCTGCCGATCGTGCTGGACGAAGCCGACGTGCAGGAACTGATGCAGCATCCGGATGACGAACTGACCGTGGATGTGGCGGCGCGTGAGCTGCGTACTTCCAGCGGCAAGACCTATAGCTTCCCGCTGGATGGTTTCTCGCAGACCTGCCTGCTGGAGGGCGTGGATCAACTGGGCTGGCTGCTGGGCCGGGTGGATGAGATCGAGCGGTATGAGGCTGCGCGCGCAGCGTGATGCTTCAATCCTTCTCCCTCCGGGAGACAGTCCGGCAGGATTGCCGGACTGCACGGCGCAGCCGCCCGTAAGGTGAGGCACATGGATGTGCCGAATGCAGGTGCCCTGAAGGGGCGGATGAGGGTAGGGGCGAAGCCACGCAGTTAAGTAGTGCACCGTAGCTCCCTGCCCTCACCCCAACCCCTCTCCCGCAGGGAGAGGGGCTTCAAACAAAACAAACAGCAACTGGAACCCTTACATGCAAGCCAACATCGTCGTACTGCCGGGTGACGGCATCGGTCCAGAAATCACCGCCGTTGCCGTCGACGTGCTCAAGACCATCGCTGCCCGATTCGGCCATAGCTTCAGCTTCAGCGAACACGACATCGGTGGCATCGCCATCGACAACCATGGCGAGCCACTGCCGGCAGCCACGCTGGACGCCTGCAGCAAAGCTGATGCGGTCCTGCTCGGCGCCGTCGGTGGTCCCAAGTGGTCCGACCCGAACGCCAAGGTGCGCCCGGAACAAGGCCTGCTGGCCATCCGCAAGGCACTGGGTCTGTACGCCAACCTGCGCCCGGTACGCACCCACCCGGCTGCGCTCAACGCCTCGCCAATCAAACCCGAACTGCTCAAGGACGTGGACTTCGTGGTGGTGCGCGAGCTGACCGGCGGCATCTACTTCGGCGACAAGACCCGCGATGCCGACAGCGCCAGCGACCTGTGCCGCTACACCGTGGTCGAGATCGAGCGCGTGCTGCGCAGCGCCTTCCGCCTGGCCCAGCAGCGCCGCGGCAAGCTGACCTCGGTGGACAAGGCCAATGTGCTGGAAACCTCGCGCCTGTGGCGTGACATCGCCGCACGTATCGGCCGCGAGGAATTCCCGGACGTGGAACTGGAGCACCAGCTGGTCGATTCCATGGCCATGCACCTGATCGCCAAGCCGCGCGTCTACGACGTGATCGTCACCGAGAACATGTTCGGCGACATCCTCACCGATGAGGCCTCGATGCTGGCCGGTTCGCTTGGCCTGCTGCCATCGGCCTCGCTGGGCGAACAAGGCAAGGTCGGCATCTACGAGCCGATCCACGGCTCGGCACCGGACATCGCCGGCAAGGGCATCGCCAATCCTTACGCCACCATCTTGAGCGCGGCGATGTTGCTGCGTCATTCATTGGGGCTGGAAACGGAAGCAGCCGCGATCGAACAAGCGGTCAGCAACGCACTCGATAGTGGTCATTTCACCGCCGACCTGGCCGCACAAGGACAGGCACTCAACACCCAGCAAGCCGGGCTAGCCGTGCTTGCGCAGCTGAACTGATGTAGACAGACGCGGCCCTTGGCCGCGTCTTTTTTTTGCGGGCTGTTCCCGCCAGGTGGATACCACGCCGTTTCTTCATTGGACCTGTCACTTCAGGTCCCGCATCAACAAAGGAATGACCTTGAACTACCGCACTCCCGACGACTTCCTGGCCTATGTGGCCAAGCGCGACCCCAACCAATCCGAGTTCCTGCAGGCAGTCAAGGAAGTGGCGCACAGCCTGTGGCCGTTCCTGCAGCAGAACCCGAAGTACACGCAATACGGGTTGCTGGAGCGTCTGGTCGAGCCGGAGCGGGTCATCCAGTTCCGCGTCGCCTGGGCCGATGACAAGGGGCAAACCCACGTCAACCGCGCCTGGCGCGTGCAGCACAGCTCGGCGATTGGCCCGTTCAAGGGCGGCATGCGTTTCCACCCCTCGGTGAATCTGTCCATCCTCAAGTTCCTGGCCTTCGAGCAGACCTTCAAGAACGCGTTGACCACGCTGCCGATGGGCGGCGGCAAGGGCGGCTCGGACTTCGACCCCAAGGGCAAGAGCGATGGTGAAGTGATGCGCTTCTGCCAGGCATTGATGCTGGAGCTGTACCGCCACCTCGGCCCGGATACCGACGTGCCGGCCGGCGATATCGGCGTGGGTGCACGCGAGGTCGGCTTCATGGCCGGCATGATGAAGAAGCTCAGCAATGATGCCTCCAGCGTGTTCACCGGCAAGGGCCTGGCCTATGGCGGCAGCCTGATGCGGCCGGAAGCCACCGGCTTCGGCACGGTTTACTTCGTCGAGCAGATGCTGCACCACGCCAAGCGCCAGACCCACGGTGCCAAGGTATTGGTGTCCGGCTCCGGCAACGTCGCCCAGTACGCTGCGATCAAGGCCAGCGAACTCGGCGCCAAGGTACTGACCTTCTCCGATTCCGAGGGCACCCTGTATGCGCGTGATGGCTTCGACGAACAAGCCCTGCAGGAAGTGATGGCGCTGAAGAACGAACGTCGCGGTCGGCTGTCCGAGCTCGGCGACGATGCCCGCTTCGAGTTCCTCGCCGATCGTCGCCCCTGGCATATCCCGGCCGATATCGCCCTGCCCTGCGCCACCCAGAACGAGCTGGACGAAACCGACGCACGCACCCTGGTCCACAACGGCGTGCTGTGCGTGGCCGAAGGGGCCAACATGCCATCAACGCTGGAGGCGGTGGATGTATTCCTGCAGGCCGGCACGCTGTACGCACCTGGCAAGGCCAGCAATGCCGGCGGCGTGGCCACCTCGGGTCTGGAAATGAGCCAGAACGCGCTGCGCCTGTCGTGGCGCCATGCCGATGTCGATGAGCGCCTGCACGTGATCATGAAAGAGATCCACGCCAACTGCGTGCAGCACGGCGTACGTGCCGATGGCAGCGTCAACTACGTGGACGGCGCCAACATCGCCGGTTTCGTCAAGGTTGCCGATGCGATGCTGGCGCAGGGCCTGTATTGAGCCATCCTGCCCGCGCAGGGTTTGAAAGTGACGGCGCCTGCGGGCGCCGTCGTTACGACAGCACCCGATTGCGGCCTTCGCGCTTGGCGCGATAGAGCTGCCGGTCAGCGGCCGCCAGCAACGTGCGTCCGTCAGCCTGACCTGGCCCCAGTGCTGCGACGCCGATACTGACGGTGACACTAACCCCGGCATCCACGTCCTCGAAGCGCAGCCGTGCCAGGCGGATGCGCAGCTCCTGTAGTGCTGCTACTGCCTCCTGCAGCGATATGCCGTGCATCACCACCAGGAACTCCTCACCACCATGCCGAGCCACGAACTGCTCCTTGCCAAGCCGTAGCTGCAACAGGCTGGCAATGTCGCGCAACACCTGATCGCCGGCATCATGGCCGTAGCGGTCATTGATCTGCTTGAAGTGGTCCACATCCACCAGCGCCACGTTCAGGGGCGTTCCCCCGGCGCTGGCACGCTGCAGCGCCTGCTGCAGATAGGCGTCGCCCGCTCGCCGATTGGGCAGACCGGTCAGCGCATCGTGCATCGCCTGATGTTCCAGACGTCGCAAGAGACTGGCGCGCTCGGAATCGGCCTGTTCCAGCGCGCGGTTCTTCTCGCTCAATTCCTGGGTACGTGCAGCGATCTCGCTGCTCAAGCGCTGCTGCCCGCGTCGATAGCTGGCCGCCCGCCAACCTGCCAGCAACAGAATCAGACCGAGCGCGACAATAGCGCTCAGCCAGCGTACCCAGGGGCGTTGCCATAGCGGCGCAGCGATCTCCAGGTCCAACAATGCTTCGCCGCCACGACTTGTGTTTTCCCAATCCAATGGCAAGGACATCGCCTGGATACGCAGACGATATTTCCCGGGCGGCAGATTGGTATAGATCGCTTCAATGCGACTGCCCGCGTCCACCCAATCGGCATCAAAACCTTCGAGTCGATAGCGGTAACGCATCTTGTCCGGCGCACGGAAGCCCAGGCCGGCGTAGGCCACGGCAATGCGATCCACTCCCGCGGGCAGGTAGTAAGCGCTGCGTAACGGCTGTGGATCACCATCAATGACCACGTTCTCGATGGCCACAGGGAATTTGCGGAAGCGCGTATTGCCATCGACCCGCTGCGGATCGATCACCGCCAGACCACCGCCGGTTGGGAACAACAGTTCACCTTCGCGGGTGAGCCATCCTGCAGGGGACGAGGCGCCATTGCCCTGACTGCTGGGCATGCCATCGGTATGGTCCAGCACCTGCACGGCAAGATGCGTACGTGCGCCCGCAGCCACGGCGATCAGGTCAGTGCGGTCGAGCCGGAACACACCTTGATTGCTGGGCAACCACAGATGGCCGGCACCATCGTCGATCACCCGGAATACCTTGTCGCGCGGCAGTCCATTGCGATGGTCGAAGACAACAATGTCCAAACCACGCTTGCGCAGCAGCCCATGGTCACTGGCAATCCACAGATCACCATTGTCATCGCCAAGGAAGTCGAAGACATAGCGCCCCGGGAACCCTACATCAGGCGACCACGCCTGCAGCTTGCCGTCCTTGTCCAGCCCCGCCATGCCACCGTTGGTGCCTATCCAGAGTACGCCCGCAGCGTCGCGGTACAGCGCGTGCACCGCCAGTCCCGGCAGACCCTCTTCCAATCCGTAGTGATGCAGCTTGCCCTGCTGGTAGTGGAACAGTCCTTCCGAGCTGCCTATCCACAGGCCGCCATCGCTTTCGCCCAACAGACTACGGATCAATGGCTGCACGGTCCCGGGCAAGCTGATCCGTTGCACGACCCGGCCGGCCACATCCAGGCCAAGCACACCCTGGTTGTACGTGCCTGCCCACACGCCCTGGCCACGCCCGGCCAAGGCCAGCACCGAGGCGTCACGGCCTGTACCAGGCAACAATCGCACCGCGCTGATTGCATCACCACGCATGCGGTTCAGGCCTTCGGAATGCCCAATCCAGACATCGCCGTTGTCGGACTGGACCAGTGCCCGCACATAGTCCGAACCCAAGCCATCCTCAGTGGTCAGGCCGCGCGCGGCGCCCTCATCGATGCGGAACAAGCCATCGGTGCTGCCTGCCCAGACCAGACCTTCGCGGTCGATCAACAAGGCCGGGCTGACCTGCCCGGGAACCCCGATCCGCTCGGTCTTGCCTCCCTCCAGGCGCACCAAACGGCCAGCTGACAGACTCAGCCACAACGCGCCTTTGGCATCACGCCGCACCGCATCCACGCGTTCGCCAGGCAGCAGATGCTGCCGTTGACCATCACCATGCAGCCAATGAACACCGTCGTCGGCAGCAACCACCCAACCATCGTTGCCATCATCGACCAGGTCACGCACCACCCAACCAGCAGTATCGTTCCATGGCACCAAGCGTCCATGCTGCAACTGGTAGACACCTTTTTCGGTAGCCACAAGCACCGCTCCGTCGGCCATCAGGCGCAGTGCGGTGACCGGCACCTCGGGCAAGCCCAGCGTGGCGCCGGCATCGAGCAGCTGCCCGGACGGCAGCAGGCACAGCAGCTTGTCCTTGGCGGCGATCCACAGGTCCCCGGACGGATCCCGCAGCAGTGCGGTAACCGACAAGTGCCGTGCATCGGCACCACCCAAGGCTTCCCAGCGCCCGCGGTGGTAGCGGTAAACGCCATCAGAGATCGTCCCGAACAGCACTGCGCCATCGGCCTCGGGCAGGATGCTCAGCACCCCGGACAGCTCCACGCCCGGCGTGTTCTGGCGATCGAAAACGGTGAAGCTGCGGCCGTTGAAGCGGACCACGCCTTCCCAGGTGCCAAGCCAGATGAAGCCGTCACTGCCCTGCGCCACCGACTGCACCAGGTTGTGCGGCAGCCCCTGTTCCATCCCCCAACCGGCCACGGTATGCCGCGAGGCCTGTGCCGGCGGCAAGGCCACAGTCCATAGCAGCGCGGTTACAAGCAAGGCGCACAGCCCGGCCGCCAGCCGGTTCCGGCCTGCAAACCATGCAGCTGTGGCGTCAGCAATCCTCTGGCGTCTGTACAAACCCGCCTCCGCAGGTCGCGCCGGCTCCCCCGCCGACGCGCCAATTTACCATCTCAAACGTGAAATCCGTCGTCGAATCTTACGGCGGGCCGTACGACCGGCCTTGGCGCCATGTACACCGACGACGGATCACCCGAAGCCTGCCCTCAGTGGCCGGCTTCGTCCGGGCGCACCCGGAACCAGGCCGCGTACAGCGCCGGCAGGAACACCAGGGTCAACACCGTGCCGACGATCAGCCCGCCCATGATCGAGATCGCCATCGAGCCGTAGAAGGCACTGCGCGACAGCGGGATCATCGCCAGCACCGCCGCCAGCGCGGTCAGCACGATAGGCCGGAAGCGGCGCACCGTGGCGTCGATGATCGCGTGCCAGCGGTCGTGGCCGGCGTCGATGTCCTGCTGGATCTGGTCGATCAGGATCACCGAGTTGCGCATGATCATGCCGGCCAGGGCAATCGTGCCCAGCATCGCCACGAAGCCGAACGGGGCCTGGAACAGCAGCAGGAACCAGGTCGCGCCGATGATGCCCAGCGGCGCGGTGATGAACACCATCGCCGCCCGCGAGAAGCTGCGCAGCTGCACCATCAGCAGGGTCGCCACCACCACCAGGAACAGCGGCATGCCAGCCTTGATCGAGTTCTGCCCGCGCGCCGAGTCCTCGACGGTACCGCCGGTTTCCAGCAGATAGCCGCTGGGCAGGGCATCGCGGATTTCACTCAAGGTCGGCACGATCTGCTCGACCACGCCCACCGGCAGCATGCTGTCGCCGATGTCGGCACGCACGGTGACGGTCGGCAGGCGGTCGCGGTGCCAGATGATGCCGTCCTCGAAGGCATATTCCAGCTTGGCCACCTGCGACAACGACACCGACTTGCCGCTGGCGGTCGGGATGGCCAGGCTGCCCAGCATGTCCAGGCGCGCACGCTCGTCATCCGGGCCACGCAGCAACATACCGATCTGGCGATTGCCTTCGCGGTAGGTGCTCACGCTCATGCCCGACAGCGAGCTGGTCAGGAACTGCGCGATCTGCGCACTGCTCACGCCCAGTACGCGGGCACGGTCCTGGTCCACGACCAGGCGCACCACCTTGCTCGGCTCGCTCCAGTTGAGGTTGACGTTGGTGGTATGCGGGTTCTGCCGCACTTTATCTGCCACCTGCGCGGCAATCGCCTGCACGCGCTCGATATGCTCGCCGGAAATACGGAACTGCACCGGGTAGCCAACCGGCGGGCCGTTCTCCAGCCGGGTCACGCGCAGCTGCACGTCACCGAACTTCGGCACCACCTCCTTCAACAGCCAGTCACGCAGTTCCTCGCGCGCCTTGGTGTCCTCGGCCAGCACCACGTACTGGGCGAAGTTGGTGGCCGGCAACTGCTGGTCCAGCGGCAGGTAGAAGCGCGGCGAGCCATTGCCGACATAACCGACGAAGTTGGCCACGCCCTTGTGCCCCTTGATCAGCGCTTCGAACTTCTGCGCCTGTGCCTGGGTGGCGGTCAGCGACGCGCCTTCGGCCAGTTCGATATCCACCATCAACTCGGGCCGGGTTGAATCCGGGAAGAACTGCTGCGGCACGAAGCGGAAGATCACCAGCGAGAACACAAACAGCCCAATCGTGGCCAGGATCACCAGCCAGCGGCGACGCAGGCAGGCATCCAGGAACACCCGGAAGCGCTGGTAGAACGCGCTCTTGTACGGGTCATGATCGTGCGCCAGTTCCTTCGGCTTGATCAGGTTGGCCACGGCCGGATTGCGGTCAGCCCAACGCAGCCGCAGCGCGTGCCAGCGCCCGGCAATACTGCCCGGCTTGGGTGGCTGCGGGTTGTGCAGGTCCGGCAGCATCTTGTCGCCGAGATACGGAATGAACAGTACCGCGGCAATCCACGACACCACCAGTGCGATGGTCACCACCTGGAACAGGGAACGTGTGTATTCACCGGTGCTCGATGCAGCCGTGGCAATCGGCAGGAAGCCGGCCGCGGTAATCAGCGTACCGGTCAACATCGGGAAGGCGGTGGATGTCCAGGCAAAGCTGGCCGCACGCAGGCGGTCATAACCCTGCTCCATCTTGGTGGCCATCATCTCCACCGCGATGATCGCGTCGTCCACCAGCAGGCCCAGCGCCAGCACCAGGGCGCCCAGCGAGATCTTGTGCAGGCCGATGTCGAACTGATGCATGACGAAGAACGTCATCGCCAACACCAGCGGGATCGACACCGCCACCACCAGGCCGGTGCGCCAGCCCAACGAGAAGAAGCTCACCAGCAGCACGATCACCACCGCCTCGGTCAGCACCTTGACGAACTCGCCCACCGATTCCTTCACCGCATGCGGCTGGTCGGAGACCTTGCGCAGCTGCATGCCGGCCGGCAGCGTCTTCTGCAGCTGCTCGAACTCGCTGTCCAGGGTCTTGCCCAGCTTGAGGATGTCACCGCCGTTCTTCATCGCCACCGCAATGCCGATGGCGTCCTCGCCCATGAAGCGCATCTTGGCCGAGGCCGGATCGGCGAAACCACGCTTCACCTCGGCGATGTCGCCCAGCCGCACGGTGCGATCACCGGCCTGGATGGGGAAGTTGCGGATGTCTTCGACGGAAGTGAACTGACCGCTGACACGCAGCTGCACGCGGTCGGTCGGGGTTTCGAACCAGCTGGCCGGGGCAATCGCATTCTGCTGCGCCAGTGCCTGCTGCACCTGCTGCATCGACACGCCCAGCGTCGCCAGCTTGGTGTTGGACAGCTGGATCCACACCTTCTCGTCCTGCAGGCCAAGCAGATCGACCTTGCCGACATCATCCACGCGCTGCAGCTGCAGCTGGATGCG
This sequence comes from Stenotrophomonas sp. STEN022, assembly GCF_056760155.1. Taxonomy (NCBI): domain Bacteria; kingdom Pseudomonadati; phylum Pseudomonadota; class Gammaproteobacteria; order Lysobacterales; family Lysobacteraceae; genus Stenotrophomonas; species Stenotrophomonas sp. STEN022. Next base: position 28,045 of record NZ_JBRREG010000022.1, on the reverse strand, counting down.
GTCGGCATAGTCGCGCATCAGCGCATAGTCGAAGCCCTTGCCGGTCAGCGCATAGATATTACCGAAGGTGTCGCCGAACTCGTCGTTGAAGAACGGCCCGATCACTTCGGCCGGCAGCTGTGAATGGATGTCGCCGACCTTCTTGCGCACCTGGTAAAACAGCTCGGGCACGTCCTTGGACGGCATCGAGTCGCGTGCCATGAAGATCACCTGCGACTCACCCGGGCGCGAATAGGCCTGGATGAACTCGAATTCGCCGGTGTTCATCAATGCTTTTTCAATCGGCTCGGTGACCTGCTTGGACACTTGCTCGGCAGTGGCCCCCGGCCACATGGTCTGCACCACCATCGCCTTGAAGGTGAACGGCGGATCTTCGGACTGCCCCAGGTGCTTGTACGACCAGGCACCGATGATCGCCATCGCGATCATCATGAACAGCACCAGCGGGCGGTTACCGAGCGCCCATTCGGAGAGATTGAAGCGTTTCACGCCTCACTCCCCTTTCTTTGCGGCTGCAGCGGCAGGCGCAAGCACCGGCCGATTGCTGCGATCAACCGCAGTCACCTGTTGGCCTTCGCGCAGCAGATGTCCGCCGGCGGCGACCACCCAATCCTCAGCCTTCAAGCCCGCCAACACCGGCACGCTCTCCGGGCCATAGGCACCCAGCGTCACCGTGCGCGCCTGCAACTTGCCGTCGGCCGGGTTCACCACCCAGACGCTGCCCTGCTGCGGCTGCTTGCCCGCCTGCACCGCCGCCAGCGGCACGCTCATCACGCCCTGCTTGCCGTGGGCGATGAACACCCGCGCGCTCTGGCCCAGTTCAACCGCATCCAGCGCATCGGCTGCCAGGCTGACCCGTGCGGCATAGGTGCGCGCCTGCGGATCGGCAGCGGCCGCGATCTCACGGATGCTGCCGGACAGACGCTTACCTCCCTGGTTCCACAACTCGACCTCGACCGCCTGGCCGACGCTGAAATCGCGGATCGTGCTTTCCGGCAGCGCAATCGCAACCTCGCGCGCGCCGTCTGCAGCCAGCGTGTAAATGGTCTGGCCAGCAGCAACCACCTGCCCGGCCTCCGCCTCGCGGCTGGCGATCATGCCGCCTTCCGGCGCATGCAGTTGGGCGTAGCCGGATTGATTGCGCGCAACATCGAGATTGGCCCGCGCCGCATCGGCCTGACCTTGCGCTGCTTTCAATGCTGCAGTCTGCGCGTCCAGCGCGGATTGGCTGACCAGCTGCTGGCTGGCCAGCGCCTGGTAGCGCTTATGCTCGTCGCGGGCCCGCACCAGGTCAGCCTCGGCGGCAGCGAACTGTGCCTGCGCCGCACGCGCCTGCAGGTTGTAGTCGGCAACATCGAGTTCGGCCAGCAACTGTCCCTTGCTGACCCGCTGACCGGCATCCACCTCACGCCGCAGCAGCTTGCCACCGACGCGGAAGGACAGCGCGGTTTCCTCGCGCGCACGCACCTCGCCCGGATAGGCGCCGACCGCTACCCCGCCGTCGCCGGCCGGGTGCTCCACCAACACGGGTACAGCATGTACGGGCGCGGTTTCGGGCTTGCCGCAGGCAGCAAGCAAGGGCAACAGCAGGCAACAGCCAATCCATCGAAGGTGGGTCATAAATAAGGTCGCTGACGCAAGGGAAAGAGGGGACGGGATTTCACCGCCATTACTAAACGCATCGGTATAGTATAAATATCGAACCAGCTGGTCTAGTATTACCGGATGTCTCCGAAAAAACCCTCCCCAGCCCCCGCCACAGCGGCGCAACGCAGTTCCGGTCCGGGTCGCCCCAAGGACCTGGGCAAGCGTGCGGCCATCCTGGACGCAGCCAAGGAGTTATTCATCGAACAGGGCTTCAACGGCGTCAGCATGGACGAGATTGCCGCCCGCGCCAGTGTTTCCAAGCTGACGGTCTACAGCCATTTTGGCGACAAGGACACCTTGTTCAGCGAGGCGATCCAGGCCAAGTGCGTGGAAATGATGCCTGATGAACTATTTGTCACCGACAACGAGGCGCCGCTGCGCGGCCAGCTGCAGGGCATCGGTCATGCGTTTTTCGCCCTGATCAGCAGTGATGCGGCCATTGCCACCCAGCGCATGATGATGACCCCGGATACCGATGACCGGGTCCGGCAGATGTTCTGGCAGGCAGGCCCGGCCCGTACCGAATCCGCGCTCACCGAGTTCCTCGGCGCCCGCGTTGCCCGTGGCCAGCTGGACATCGACGACCTGCCCCTGGCATCCCGCCAGTTCTTCTGCCTGATCAAGGGCGAGGTTCATGCACATATGATGTGTGGCCTGTGCACCGCCCCGGATCAGCTCAATGTGGACGTGCATATTGCCGCCAGCGTTGATTTTTTCCTGCGCGCCTACGGCCCGCGCCCGCAAGCTGAATGAACCGGAGGTGCGAATGACTTCCGGCACTGCGTCCAACGCGGCCCTCGCCGCAATGTTGGACCCGTACTTTGTGTCTGGTAACCGGTAAAATAGCCGGCCCACTGCGCTGGAATGATGAGCTTCCCATGACGATCGATTACTCCCACGTCCGCGAAATGATGGTTGAACAGCAGATCCGGCCCTGGGATGTGCTGGAGGTCCGCGTGCTGGACGTGCTGGCCCGCCTGCCGCGTGAAGCCTTCGTCGCCGAATCGCACCGTGCTCTGGCCTATGCCGATATCGAGCTGCCGCTGGGTCATGGCCAGAAGATGATGAAGCCGGTCATCGAAGGCCGTACCTTGCAGGCGATGGATCTGCAGCCGACCGACGAAGTGCTGGAAATCGGCACCGGCAGCGGCTTCCTGAGCGCCTGCATGGGCGAACTGGCCCGCGAAGTGCTGAGCCTGGAAATCCAGCCCGAACTGGCCGAGCGCGCCCGCCAGAACCTGGACGCCGCCAAGCTGGGCAGCAATGTCCGCATTGAAGTGGCCGACGGCCTGAATTGGCAGAGCCAGCGTCAGTTCGACGCCATCTGCATCACCGGTGCGGTAGAAACTGTTCCGGTGGAACTGCTGAAGCTGCTGCGCACTGGCGGCCGCCTGTTTGCCATCCGCGGCGTCTCGCCGGTGATGGAAGCGGTGCTGGTCCAGGCCGATGGCAGCACCGCCTCGCTGTTCGAAACCGATCTTGATTACCTGCAGGGCGCTGCGCCCGCACCGCAATTCCAACTCTAAAACCGTCCAAGGAAGCCGCAATGATCCGCCGATCCCTCACCCTTGCGCTGGCAGTCGCCCTCACTCCGCTGACTTCCCATGCCGCCGACCTGCTGCAGGTCTACGAAATGGCCCGCAACGGTGACACGCAGCTGGCTGCGGCTGAATCCACGCGCCTGTTCGACAAGGAAGGCGCGGTACAGGCACGGGCCGCGTTGCTGCCGCAGATCGGCGGTGAGGCCTCGCTGGACCGGGCCCACTCCAAGGCTGACGGCGTCAGCGGCAGCGCTACCACCAAGACCCGCAGCTACGGCATCACCGGCAGCCAGACGCTGTTCAACTGGTCGCAGTTTGCGAATCTGCGTGCGCAGCGCGATATCAGCAAGGCCGCCGATTTCACCCTGGACTCGGCCAACGATGACCTGGTGGTGCGCACTGCGACCACCTATTTCAACGTATTGGTCGGCATTGAATCGCTTACCGCTGCCGAGACCAACGAAGCCGCTGCCAAGAAGCAGTTCGACTACGCCGACAAGCGCCTGGAAGTCGGCCTGGCACCGATCACCGACGTGCATGAAGCCCGTGCCCAGTACGACCAGGCCCGCGCCAACACCATCCTGACCCGTAACTCGCTGGAGGACGCCTATCAGGCGCTTACCGAGCTGACCGGTCAGCCGGTGCGTGACGTCCGCGGCCTGCCGGTCGACTTCCGTCCGGAAGTGCCGGCCAACCGTGCCAGCGTCGACCAGTTGGTCAGCGATGCGGTTTCGCGCAACCCGGCGCTGAAGGCACAGGAACTTCAGGTCAGCGCCGCTGAGTCCAACGTCTCCTCTGCCCGCGGCGGCCACTACCCGACCCTCTCGCTGGGTGGCAATTGGGGCAAGAGCGCCAAATGGGGTGACAGCATCGGCGGCAGCTCGCTCTCCCCCGACACCACCAGCAACAGCATCGGCCTGACCTTGAGCGTGCCGATCTTTGCCGGCGGCGCCACCCAGTCAGGCGTGCGTCAGGCGTTGGCCCGCCGTGACATCGCCCAGGACACCTTCGAGCAGCAGAAGCGCGCACTGGATCGCAACACCCGCAATGCTTATCAGGCGTTGGTTGCCGGTATCAGTGAAGTAGAAGCGCGTCGCCTGGCCGTGGTTTCGGCACAGAGCGCGTATGACGCATCGCAGGTAGGCCTGGAAGTCGGTACCCGTACCGTGCTGGACGTTGTGCAGAACCAGAAGACCCTGTTCCAGGCGCAGCTGGACTACGCACAGTCGCGTTACAACTTCCTGCTGAGCCGCCTGCAGCTGAGCCAGGCCGTGGGTGATCTGGAAATCGCTGAGGTCCAGGACATCAACCGCCTGCTGACGGTGGATGCCGCAGCAAAGCTGCAGCCGAACAACGCGCAGTAAAGCCGCGCAGCAACGCAAAGCAGAAAGGCGGGCCTCGGCCCGCCTTTCTTGTTTCCGGGACATTGCTCGCGAGCACCACCGCCCAATCGATGCACCATCAGTGCAGCACAGCATTGCTTCTTTGCGGGAGCGGAGCAGGCCGCGAAGCAAGCACCGTATCAGCGTGCACGGGTGCAGAGGACTCATGCACCATCAGCTTCGCGGTTAAGCCGCTCCTACAAACAGGCCCCAGCGCTTCGCTTACCTCGGCTACGCAGCGCTCTCACTCGGCGGCGGCAACTGCGGCGTGATCAACGCGATCGTATGCTCCAGCGCGCCACGGCCATTGGCGACCAGTGCACGTCCGGCCTGCACCATGCGCTCCCGCTCGGTCTGGTCCTGCAATAGACGTGACACGGCTACACCCACTTCGGCCGCATCAGCACAGATGCACAGCGCTCCAGCCTCATCCATCCGTCCCGAGATCTCGGCGAAATTGTGCAGGTGCGGACCGGTAACCGCCGCCGTACCCATCGCTGCCGGCTCCAGCAGATTGTGGCCGCCAATGGCCTGCAGACTGCCGCCGACAAACGCCACCTGTGCGCAGGCGTAGAACGCCATCAACTCACCCAGTGTATCGATCACGAATACCTGGGCGTCGGCACCTGGCCATTGCTGCGCCTTGCGCGTGGCCACACGCCAGCCCGCCTCGCGCGCCACTGCCTCGACCTTGGCAAAGCGCTCGGGGTGACGCGGCGCCCATAGCAGCAAGGCATCCGGATGCTTCTTCAACAAGCGCGCATGGATTTCAATCACCGCCTGTTCTTCACCTTCATGGGTGCTGGCAGCAATCCATATCGGCCGCGTCGCCGCCACGTGCTGATGGAATGCCTGCAACACCGCCGTCGGGTCCGGTGGATGGATATCGAATTTCAAATTACCCAAGGCCTGCACCTGCTCGGGCAACGCCCCCAGCTCGATGAAGCGATCGGCATCGGCCTGCGACTGCGCCGCCACACAAGTCACCGTGCGCAGGGCACGCCCAACCAGCGCCTTCAACGCCCGGTAACCCTTGAGCGAACGCGCCGACAGACGCGCATTGAGGATGTACACGGGAATGCCACGGTCGCGGCAACCGAACAACATGTTCGGCCACAGCTCGGTCTCCAGGATCAGCGCCAGGCTGGGCTGGAAGTGGCCCAGAAAACGACTGACACTGCCGGGCACGTCATACGGCAGATACACATGATCGACCGCATCGCCCCACAGCGCGCGCACGCGCTGCGAACCGGTCGGGGTGATGGTGGTGATGATCCAGCGGATGTCCGGGCGCTGCGCACGCAAGGCATTGACCAGGGGCGCCGCCGCATTGACCTCGCCCACCGATACCGCATGCAACCAGACCCGCGGCTGGCCACCACTTTCCGGATAGGAGGCATAGCGCTCGTCCCAACGCCGGAAGTACTCGCGCACACGAAACCCCCGCCACACCAGGTGGTACACGGTGATGGGCAGCAGCAGATAGAGCACGACGGAATAGATGCCGCGCAGCAGAAATTCGACTGGATCCTTACGCATCGGCGAAGGATACGGGAGAACGCCGGAATTGCGTGAGACGAACGCCTGCCAACCGAGCTGTCGCACTGCCTTCGCTACGCCTCCTCCCTTGCGCACAACGCGAAGGAGGATCGAGGAAGGCTGCCTCTGCTTTTGCTTGTTCGCCCTCGCCTCCAAGGTCCCCGCCCTCGTCCAGCTTCCACATCCCCACCCACTCCAGCAAACCCTGCCGTGCTCCTGCGGTCACTCGCGTGGCTTAGAATCGACCCATGTCCGATTCACCCTCCACCGCGACCCGGCCCTCGCTGCTGCAGCCACGTCATTGGCCCACCTTTGCCTGGCTCGGCATCGCCCTCATCGGCGCGCGCCTGCCATGGACGCTGCAGCGGGCATTAGGACGCGGCATCGGCTGGTTGGCCCTGCACCTGGCCCGTAGCCGCCGCCATGCAGCTGAGGTCAACCTCAGGCTGTGTTTCCCGGAGCAGGACGAGGCCTGGCGGCAACGTCTGCTGCGCGACAGCTTCGACGCACTCGGGGTCGGGATCTTTGAATTTGCCCGGGCCTGGTGGGGCAAGATCGACGTGATCCGCCCGCAGGTGCAATGGGAAGGGCTGGAGCATCTCAAGGCACTGCAGGCCGAAGGCCGCGGCGTGCTGCTGGTATCCGGGCACTTCATGACCTTGGAAATGTGCGGCCGCCTGCTCTGCGATCACGTGCCGTTGGCCGGTATGTACCGCAAGTACCGCAACCCGGTGATGGAGTGGGCGGTGAAGAGCGGCCGGCTGAAGTACGCCTGCGCGATGTTTGCCAACGAAGACATCCGCGCCACGGTGCGCCATCTGAAGAAGGGCGGCTTTCTCTGGTACGCGCCGGACCAGGACATGCGCGGCAAGGATTCGGTGTTCGTGCCGTTCTTTGGCATGCAGGCCTCCACCATCACCGCCACCCATCAGTTCGCGCGGATGACCGGTTGTGCCGTGGTGCCCTACTTCCATCGGCGCGAAGGCAGCAGCTATGTGCTGAAGATTGCGCCGCCCCTACCCGATTTCCCCACCGACGACGCGGTTGCAGATACCGCCAAGGTCAACGCAGCCATCGAACAGATGGTGCGCGAAGCGCCTTCGCAGTACCTGTGGATCCATCGCCGCTTCAAGCGCCAGCCCGAAGGCCGCAGTCACTTCTACGACTGAAGCGGCCGCCGTCTCAGATGTTGCGCTCGCTTGGTTCGGCCAGCAAAGCACCGGCGTACAGCGCCGCCAGTAGCACCGTCAGCCCGCCCCAGAAGGCGGAATAGAAGGCAAGGTGGGTATTGAGCGGGAATACCGTTACCGCCAAAGCCAGCGCCGCCGGTCGTGCCCGATCACGCGCCTGCGGCCCGGAATAGATCCAGGCCCGCAGCGCCATCGCCGCACCGGCAATCCACAGCAACAGGCCAAGTACACCGGTCTCGGCGAGGATCTCCAGCACGATCTGGTGGGCGTGCAGGGCCGGGCCTTCGCCCCAGACCGGATGCTGCTCCGGGCTCGGATTGCAGCCCGGATAGGCATCGCGGAAACCGCGCGCGCCAACGCCATTGATCGGGTGCTCACGCACCATGCACAGCGCAGCCGACCAGATCTGACTACGCCCGGACAAGGCCTCATTGACCCCGCTTGCACCGCCACTGAACGCCATCGCAGTACGTGCAAAACGCTCACGCACCTGCGCCGAGCCCGCCGCCAGTGCGCCAATGCCGACAATGCCGGCCAGCATCACCAATAGCAGCCACTTGGCCCCCAGCAGGCGCCAACCCGAAATCAGCAGGACCAGCGCATAGGTAATCAGTGAAGCGCGCGAACCAGCAAGCACCAGCACCACGCCGACTGCAGCGGCGCTCAACAACCAACCCCAATGTCCAAAGCGTGCGCCGACAAAGAACAACAGGAACGGCGACAGACTGGCCAGCACCTGGCCGAATTTCAGATTGCATGGCCCGAAGACACCTGGCAGGCGATCGGCCGCGGCAACTTCCTGCACGGTGCACAGGCCGTGCCCACTGCTCAGCCATTTGAGCTGATCCAGGCTCCAGAACAAGGGACTGGTTCCAATACCCGCCTGCAGCAAAGCATCAAGCGTCCACAGCGCGGTGATCACCGCCAGCCCGGCAAAGGTGGTGTGGCGTCGCTGGCTGCTACCCACCGCTATCGCCACCAACCACATGAAGGGCAGGTAGCGCAGCCCCGCCGCGACCTTGCCCCAGACTTTGCCCGGATCCTCCGCACCTACCGCCGAGCCAAGCTGCGGCAACCAGTACGCACAGAACAGTACGCTGGTCAGTGCCAATGCCGGCACGCCCAACAGGGTGCGGATACCGTCGCCTTCTTTCAGCCGCAGCAGCAACAAGCGCAGCACGGTAAACAAGGCGCCCAGCACCAACACCGACTCGGCGATGCCTGGCAACGGCAACAAGGCGACATAGGCGATCACCCAGATCGGCGCCCACCAGCCCGCCTGCCGTGGTGTCGCTACATACGACCGATCATTAACCGAATTCTGCATAGACATCCAGGGTCGCACGCTGCATGGCCTGCAACGTATAGGGAATTTTTCGCGGAAGCGACGGCGGATTCTGCAGCAACTGCAGCACGCGTTGCGTCAACTGCTGCAGGTCACCCTGCGCGACCGCGCCTGAAGGTTGCAGTTGGTTGAGCAGCTCGCCCACCCCGCCATGATTCCAGCCAACTACCGGGCGCCCCACCGACAGCGCTTCCAGCACGGTGCGGCCGAATGCTTCTGGCTTGTCCGACAGCTGCAGCACCAGATCGCTGGCGGCGTAAGCCTCGGCAATACGGTTGGTGGGTTCACTCAGGACAACTTGATCGGCCACACCCAACGCCTGCGCCAGCTGTTCCAGCTCGCGCACATAGGCTTCGCGTCCTGGCTCGCGCACGCCGGGCATCCACAACATTGCAGGTTGGCCTTCGCGCTGAAGCGCTGCCAGCAACTGCAAGGCGTGCGCGTGCCCTTTGAGGCGGGTGCCACGCCCGGGCAACAACAGCAATGGCGCCTGCGTGCCCAACTGCGGATGCTGCGCGGCCACGGCCAGACGCGGCCGCCGGTCGCTGCGCTCCACGCGCGGGAACTGGGCCACATCCACACCACGAGGTATCACCCGCAGTTTGGCCGGATCGGTGTGCCGGTAATGTTCAAGCAGATAGTCACGCACGGTCTGCGATACGCAGATCACCCGTTCACCGCCGGCCATGATGCCGCTGTAGCGACCAGCCGAGTTCAGCCCGTGCATGGTGGTCATCCAATGCGGGCGCTTGCTGACCGGCATGCCACGCAGCGCATACCAGCCCAGCCAGGCCGGCAAGCGTGAACGGGCGTGCACGATGTCGGCGCCGGTTTCACTGAACAGGCGCCGCAGCGAAGCCACATGGCGCAGGGTCAGCAGCGACTTGCGGCCGATGTCCAGGGTCAGATGTTCGGCACCGCTGTCCAGCAGCGGCTGCAGCAGGCGCCCGCCCGCGGACACGACGATGGCCCGGTGACCGGCAGCCACCAGTGCCGCTGCAATTTCCAGCGTGGAACGCTCGACGCCACCGGAATGCAGCGCCGGTAGCAACTGCACCACCGTCAAACGGCGCATCGGTCAGCGATCAATCGGCCAGTACGAATACCGAACCGCAATACGGGCAGGCAGCCTCGCCATTGGGTTCGTTCTCGATCGGCAGGTAAACCCGCGGGTGCGAGTTCCACAGCGCCATTTCCGGCGTCGGGCAGCTCAGCGGCAGGTCAGCGCGGTGCACGGTGTAACGCTTCTCGGCGTTGGCGGGCGCGGTGGCGGTATGGCTCATGGCGTCATTCACAGAAAAACAGGTCGGCGCAATTCTAGCAGCGCCGGGCCGATGCGGCCGCTTCGATGCAGCGTGGACGGCAAAAAGCCGGTTACACCCCCCTGTCCTGCTCCCTGCCCTGCTTCCACGGCCGGATTGGGCCGAGCAGGCAACGACCCTGCCGGTCACTCTTTCCGCCAAGAACTAGTGTAAGCCGCTATTTTCAGTGGTTTTTTCGTGCCGCAATATCCTGCCCCATGCTTTTCCCCATCATTGGGGACCAGTTTGTTCCATGCGCCACAGTCATGATGAAGGCGTCGATTTAGGGTTGGAACCGGAGCGACTTGGCCCCGATTTTGCGCGGCTTGGGGAACTGCCCGCGCGCCATCATGCGATAATTGGTGGCCGTGCTGATGCCGACCTTCTGCCCACTTCCTTCAGCAACAGCGCGATTCCGTCAGCCATGTTGCCCTCCTTCCAGCGCCGCGCGGTTAAACTGCTGCAGCGGCAGGGGGCGGGCGCAGCGTGTCGCAAATGCACGTTCGGGGAACGCCGAACTCTCTCGCCAGAATCTTTGGTGCATTGAATCAATCTTGTTAGAAAGCGCCTCACGCGCATGCGTTCGCTTTGATTGACCAAGCAACTTTCTGGACTGTCCAGTGAGGTTTTGAATTCCTGTCCAATTGGAACTTGGGGGTGGTGCACGAGAGCTTGATCACACGGATTTTCTTCTTCTTGTCTTCTTTCTTCTTGACCAGGCGGGAAACTAGTTCATGGATCGAAAGATATGGTTTGGGGTAGTTCTGGTGTTCATTGGCACGGTGTTCTTCAGTGGGACTCACGCTGGAACTTCTGTGAGTTGCAGCAGCTCTCCGGGCGGAAAGGTCACAGTGGACGGCGTTGTGCATCAAATGCCCGATGTGGTTGATTGTGACTTCTTCGACGATGGGCTTGGTGGCTACGAAGGTGGCAACGATTGGGGGTACGGCGGCGGAGGTGCCGCTCCCCAGCTGGACAAGACCGATCGCAACATATCAGCCAAGCTTGAGTGTGCACTCAGCAATTACTCGCATGAAGATATCAAGTTGGGCGCTAGTCGCACGATGAAGAAAGTCAACGTTTACGCGTTCGGGAAGAAGAACGTTTATGGTGTTTGGGGTTACGAGTTTAGTGCAACAAATACACCGCCCGCAGGCTCTGGATGGGTGCCCGTTGCGGGCAGTACGACGCCGGGAACGGCATATGGTCGTCTCTACAAGCTTGCTTTTACAGGCGGAAACTATTCGCTGCAAGGTTCTAGGCTTGGCGCGTCGCCAAATTCGCTTAGTGGGATTCTCACGGACTTCGAGAAGTCCCTCTATGCCGCAGCACATGAGGCAAGTCATCTGCTTGGCAATGAAAACGACGAAGCGAAGGCAGATTGGTACGGTATCAACGCCGTGTTGAAGTACCGGGCTGACGGCGGCGCGAAGTGTGCCGGAAAGTCGGACTAGGTCACGATGCGAAAGCAACAAGTGAACTAGTTAGCCTGGAAGTGGCACTATTTCCATTGAATCCTTGAGGTCCGAAACATGCAGTACAAGAAGATCTGCGCAGGGTTGCTCGCGGTTGCCGTTGTGGCTATTGGTGTATGGCTGTGGAAGAAGCAAGATAAAGAGGCGGTTGTTTCACCTGATGTCGTATCAAATGAGAGCGGCGGGGCTTCCGGCAGTAAAGATGATGGAGCCGCTGTTGCTGACAGCGTAGATTCCAGTGAATGGTCACGTCGTTGGACTGTAACAGGGAGCAAAAAAGACCTGGACTCCGTCGTCGCTACCTTCAAGGAGGCTAACGATTGTCTTGTCTACCACACGGTGCTTGGTGATGTCAGGGACATGCTGAGTGACGAGCAGTGGAACAACCTCTCCAGCCTGACTCCTGAGGCGTTGAAGCGAATGGATGCTTCATCCGCCAGAAGTGCATTGGTTGTACAGCGGATGAAGGACTTCTGCGACGGCTCGGACCAAAAGCGGTTGGCCGCAGCCTTCAACAGTGCCCTCTTCGAGGCAGCGCTACAAGGCAATCACGACGCGGAGGCTTGCTTTGTTTTGGCCGGCCCAACGCCTTGGGATACTCCTGGGGTTAATTCAAGTGCGGAATCCGAGTCTCAGTTGAACCGGTATCTAAAGTATGCGCCGGCTTTCAGTCAGAAGGCCTTGGAACGTGCCGATCCACGTGTGGCGGCTCGGGCTCTCTTCAGATATGTCGCATCTCCTCCAGTGCACCCGTCGCCCATAGATGACCTGGCGAAGGATGATCCACTTCTGACTCGGCGTGCTGCTCGTTTGGCATCGCTGCGGGCTATTCCTGAACAACGCGCACGCCTTGAAAGCTACCTTTCTGACTTCGAAAAGAAGGAAATTCTTTCCCCGGCCGAGATTGCTGATGCAGATCGGTGGGCGGCAGAAGCTTTCAGGCGAGACTTCTCTGGACAAGCCCCCATCAATGTCGATTCTCCGGTGCAGTGCTATGCGTCGGCAGACTTGGCACCATAGGACTTCTGTTGTCGTGAAGGCGATTCGGCAAGAAGTGCCAGAGCGTGGCTCAAGCTAGGTCTGCCGCCGACTGCCCCGTAGTGCGCGGGTGACGCCTGCGCACGTTTGCCTCTATATTCCTAACAACGTGAGGCCAAGCTCGGCCAAGAGCCGGGCTTTCTTGTTTCAACTCCGATCATCGCCGCACCGCAACGCCCGTCGCACGCTGTGAAGCGTTTGCTGCCGTACTGCTCCAACCCGCCATGACTGGGTTGGCACCAGGAAGCGGCGGTGAGCGGTTCTTCCATGCCTGTCCACTCTCGCCTGACCCATATCAGCGCTGGAGCCAGCCGGCTGCGGTGACGGGCACCAGCCACTTGAATGTGGAGGTATGGCGCCGCCAGCTGTCCAGCACCATGCAGGATCGTACCGACCCCAGCTTGGCCGGTGATCTGCTCATTGCGACGCGAAGCGTTCCGATTGCCGAAACTGACCTGATTGTTGGCGTAGCTGCAACGGTGTGGGTGCCCATTCCGGTCTTGGTCGCTGATGCCAAGTTCACTCACTTGATTACTGTTGATGCGCGCACGTCTGCAGACACACCCATCGCACTTGGAATGGGCTACTTCAATGCAGTTGGTATGTCGCAGCGTCGCATGGGTTACTACCGTTCCTCGCCAAGTTATGGATTCTGGAGAAAACTTGGCGCAGGCTCAGCAATGGCTATGAGCATTGGTGCTGCCACCCTTGTGCTATCTTCGGACCTAGCCGCACCCGCCAGCGCGCTTGAGTCCTTCGAGGAGGCGATCAACCTCGTAATTTCTCGTGCGCCCGTCTCTGTAGCTGGTGTTCCGGGCGAGTTGGAGTTCGCTATTGCCAACGGGCACTGCACTTGGGCCACCGGTGTAATTGGCGGGGAGGACATTCCAACAGGCAAGGCCGTCGACGGCGTCACTATCCCGCTCATCGACGACGTTGGAACCGTGCAGGTAACCGCCTGGTTCTACGCTCGGCACCTAGGTGCAACCTGGGAAGCGCAGGCGCCTGGCTTTACCGGTGACGTGTTGATCGCCAGCGCCATGCTTGCAGTGGATGACGCCAGCATCGTGCCGGGCTCGTCGTCAATGACGCCAACCAATGTCCCGCTAACGCGATCCGTGGTGGCGGACAGCACGATGTACTACGTTGTGATAGAAGCGCAAGACGCGACAGGCACGCGCCTGTTGTCCGCAATCACATATCAAAGCACCACTGGCTTGAGCGCAGACCAGTATCGGAAGTTCTAGCGCAGTGGCCCACCCTCGTCCTGGTCGAATGGCGCGTCGTTGGTCACCAATCGGTTTGGACGAGCGGGCGGGACCGTAGTCCTTCAGGGACCGGGTCCACTAGGCAGCCTGCGCGTCGTTCTTCCAGCCTGTCCTGTGAGATTCAATGTAGGCGTCCGCGGCATCACCGAAGGTGGCGCCTGCAGCCCGGGAGGCGCGGCGGGTGGAAATCGGGTCCTCGTCGGCAACGAGCATCCGGCACTGTGCCATGGCTGCCTGACGCGCTTCAGCCACGCTGACGAGGGAGGCGGACCGCAATCCCCTCTCGCGGCGGCGCTGGCGTTCTGGTATCGAAGCACCCAGGACTTGGCGCTAGTGGGGCCCACCAACAGATACAGGCCGGCACCGTCAGGGTGGTAACCTTTCTTCGTCAGGATCTGAACCGCTCTGGCGCTCAGGCGGTGGATAGGTCTTGCCATGAAATCTGCCCCATCATTTGTCCCGTGTTTCGGGGCCGGATTCCATGAGAAGGTAAGGTAAGGGGGTTGAGTCTAACGCATTGATTTTGCTGGGTTTTGCACCAGAAGAAGAATGCAAAAGAAGCCCAAAACGATCACAACCGCCGCGGTGGCCGGCCAGCAGCCCTGGGTAACATTGATGGCTGTCAGCAACGGGGCGGCAACCGGCCGCCCCGTTGGCTGGCTACTTGAAGCCGCCGTTACTTGAAGTCACCGGCGACAAACACACTCAGCCGCTCCGGCTTGAGGTGCTTGCGGATGGCAGCATTGACCTGCTCCACCGTCAGCGCCTGGTAGGCAGCATCACGTTGCGCTTCAAAGCTCATGTCGCGGCCGTAGTACAGATGGTCACTCAACAGTCCGGCGATGGCGCCATCGGCCGCCCGTGACTGTTCACGTGCCACCTTCTTTTCGGCCACCGCGCTGCGCAGCTCCTCCACGCTGATGCCGTCGGCAACCAACCGGGCCAGCTCCTCACGCAGCGCGGTCTCCAGCTTGCCCATGTTTTCCGGTGCGGCGATCGCCTGGATGCTCAGGCTGCCGTTGTCATCGCGGCCTACGCGACTTTCATCGGCACTCAGCCCGGCGCCGACGTTGTAACTCAGGCCGTCCTTCTGCCGGATGCGCTCGCCCAGACGCGCCTTGAGCGGATCGCCACCGAGGATGGCAACGGCGATGTTCAGCGCAGGGAAGTCCGCATCGGCCAGGTTGATCGAGATGTTCTGCCGTGCCAGCAGCACCGCATTGGGCTTGTCCGGGGTGACGAAACGTTCGTGCGTGGCGGCCACATCCCGGTAATGGGTGCTGATCGGCGCGTAGGTCTTGGGCGACTTCCAGTCGGCAAACAAGGACTGCAATTCGGCCTTCAATGCCACCGGATCGAAATCGCCCACCACCGCGATCTCCCCTACGGCGGTCCCGTAGAAGTCCTGATGATAGGCACGCACGTCCTCCAGCTTGAGCGCTTTCAGCCGTGCCAGCGACTCATCGATCGATTGCACGTGCAGCGGGTGCCCGATCGGCCACGGATCGAAGTACTGGCTCAGTGCCAGCGACGCCAAGGTGCCCGGCTCCTTGCGCTGGAACTCCAGCCCAGTGATCGCCTGCAGCCGTAGCTGCTCGAACTCGGCCTGCGGGAATGCGGGGTTGCGCAGCACGTCGGCTGCCAGCCGCAGGGCTTCGATCAGGTTCTCGCGCTTTCCGTTGAGGCCGATGCTGGCACCTTGCATACCGCCACTCACCTGCGCCTGGGTATTGAGCGCATCAAAGCGGGCCGCGATCTGGCCACGATCCAGACGCTTGCTGCCCGCCATCAGCATCGGTCCCACCCAGCTACCGGCCTCGCTGCGCCCGGTAATGGCCTGCTCATCGGCGAAGCGGAACGTGGCAGTCAACGTCACCGTCTGCCCGCGATTACGCTTGGGCAGCAATGAAACCCGTAGACCGTCACCGATGACAAAACTCTCGGTACGCGCTGCAATATTTTCAACGCTGGGATCAAACGCTTCCCCTGCGCTGACCGCAGCACGGCCCTTGTAGCCATCCACCAGTGTTGCAATTGGAGGTGCTGCCGGAATCACCGCGCGGTCCGGCACGGCGGTAGGCACGAAGCGGCCCAAGGTACGGTTCTGCGGCTTCAGATAGGCCGCCGCGACGCGATTCACATCGGCAGCAGTCACTCTCTCTATCGCGTCGCGCTGCACGAACAACAAACGCCAATCACCGGCGGCCTGGTACTCGGACAAGGCCATCGCCATCGCGTTGACGTCGCTGGCACGCTTGTCGATGGCGTTGTCGATACGCTGTCTGGCAGCGCTCACTTCCGCCTCGGTGACCGGTGCCACAGCGATCGCTTCTGCCTGCTTCAGCAACTCTGCCTCCACCTTGCCCGGATCGCCGTCCTTGGGCAGCACCGACACCAGGGTGAACAAACCCGGATCATGCAGGGTTTCGCTGCTGGCGCCGGCAAAGGCCGCCAGCTTGGTTTCCATCATCGCCTTGTAAAGGCGGCCATTGGGGTTGTCCCCCAACACATTGCCCAACACTGCCAGCGGCGCGCTATCAGCCTGTGCCAGCGCCGGCACGTGGTAGCTGGCGGCAATCAAGGACAAATCGCTACTACGGCGCACGGTGACTTCCCGCTCACCGTCCTGCACTGGTTCCACGGTATGGAATGTGGGCATGGCCCGCGCGGGCTTCTTCAGCGGCGCAAAATGCGCGGCAACGCGCGCCAGCACCTGTTCGCTGTCGATGCGGCCAGCCACGATCAACAAGGCGTTGTCCGGCTGATACCAGGTGCGATAGAACGCCTGCAGATTCCCGATCGGCACGTTCTCCACGTCCGAGCGCGCCCCGATCGGCATGTTGGCGTAGTTGTGCCAATCAAAAGCCACCGAGCGCATGCGCTTCATCAGCACGCCGATCGGGCTGTTATCGCCGGCTTCCATTTCGTTGCGGACAACCGTCATCTCGCTGTCCAGGTCAGCCTTGGCCACCTTGGAGTTGAGCATGCGGTCAGCTTCCAGCCCCAGCAACCAGTCCAAAGTGTCGTCATTGGCCGGGAACGAGGCGAAATAATTGGTGCGATCCAGCGATGTGGTCGCGTTCTTGCTGACCCCGCGCCGTTGCATTTCAGCGGGGATGTCCGGGTGCTTTGGCGTGCCCTTGAACATCAGGTGCTCAAGCAGATGTGCCATGCCGGTCTCGCCGTAGTTCTCATGCAGCGAGCCCACGCCGTAGACCAGATTGACGGTAACGGTTGGCTTGCTGGCATCGGCGAATAGCAGCACGCGCAGGCCATTCTGCAGGCGGTACTCACACACACCCTCGACGCAGGGACCTGCCTGCACACTGCCAGGCGTGGTCGCCACGCCCGGCTTTGCCTGCGCCAGTGGCGTCAATGCCAACGAAAGCGCTACAGCCAAGCCACAAAACGAAAGCTTCATCATCGGAATCCAGTCCTCGTTGGTTTTAGATCAACGCACAAATCCATGCGCGCGGCATCCTCGATGTCGCATCGAGTGCAGCCAGGCAGCAACGCCAATCATCGCAAAAGCTGACAAGCCTGTGTGCCGGCGCAGCCAGTCCAGCATCCGCATGCATCCAACTGAGGCGATTCTGCAACGGCGGCAACCACCAGCCATCAGCGCCCGCCCAGCCAGCCCCCGAACGAATACATGGGCTGCAGCAAGCGATCACTCAGCGGCTCGCGCTCGCCGGTAACCTGCGCATCCAGCATCATGCCCGGCTTGAGCGGCTCCAAGCGGCCATGGGCCACAATGGTCTGGTTGGCCAACTCGACGGTAACGCGATAGAAGGCCTCCTTCATCGCCGGTAGTTCCGGTGCGAAGCTGGCCTCTTCACTATCCACCGCGGTCCGGCTGATGTGCGCGATGGTGCCGTGCTGGGCACCGAACTTCTGATGCGGAAATGCCTGATAGCGCAGCACCACCCTGTCGCCAGGCGCCATTGCACCGATCGCGCGCCCCGGCACCATCAGCTCGGCCTCGAGCCGGCCATCACCCGGCAATACGCTGAGCAGCGGCTGGCCCAAATGCACCGACTGCCCTGGCTTGACCATCCGTGCGACCACCACACCATCTACCGGCGCTTTTACCAGCAACGCAGCACTGGCTTCGTTCTCAACCTGATCCAGGCGCAACTGCGCCAGATGCTCCGCATAAGTGGCATCGTTGGCCTTCTGCCGCCCCGGCAACTCCTGCATGGCTTGTTTCAGCTGCGCGATCAGGCGCTGGGTTGCGGCCTGCTGCCGGCGCAGCGATTGCAGCTGCACGGTGTACTCCAACACCAGCGCCTCCTGCTGTTCTGCTGCTGCAAGGCCAGCGGCGGACGCTGATTCAAACCCTCGCCGCCGCGTCAGCACATCGCCGGCGACCCGTATCTGTTCTCGCCGCGTGGCGATCTCCAGTGCGATCTGCTGTGCCTCGGCGCGGGCTGCCTGCATCTGCTCATGCAAGCCGGTGGCCTGTGCCGCCAACTGCTCCTTGAGCGCATCGCGCGCCAGTACGAAGCTGTCCTGCTTCTGCTGCAGGCCATGTTCCAAGGCCAGGTTGGCGTCACCGAGTTCGGGCATCGCGCGCGGCGTGGCGACCAAGGCCAGCGCATCGCCTTCGACCACACGCTTGCCATCGTCAGCATCCAGCCAACGCACAACACCACCCACTGGCGCCAACACCGTTGCCATTCCCTGCACCGGAACCAGCCTGCCACCCACCACAGCGGCTTCGTTGCCGCCGCGAATGACCAGTGCCATCGCCACGACAACCAACAGCACGAATGTACCCCCTGAATACAGGCACAGTTTTGCGGGCCGCTTCAATTCCATACATGACCACCAACGATGATCGACAGCCTGCAGTTTTTCATTCGATTCTGTTTGCGCCACGCATGCACCAAGAGCTCAACGCCTAAGAAAAAAACTCATCAATGTGTCAGCGTTGCACCAACGACTATCCATCATGAATTACTGCCTCCGCTGCAGCCTAACGGCATCGAGCCGCGAGAACAGAGGGTGCAATTTACATTGGCAAAAATCGTCAATATCGATGACGAGTTTCGTTCCGATAATCCACGGACGTAATGAACATTGACAATAAGTCTTTGCCGACTGCGCAAGCTCGCAATGGCTTAGGCTTTTAGTCGGCTCTCATGGTCAACGCTCGAGGAGAAATTTATGCATGACCATCTGGGAATCCGTATCCGCAAGGCGCGGAGAAAGATGAAGATGACGCAGGCGGAGTTGGCAGGCCAACTGAAAGTAAGTCGTAGCGCGGTGGGAAACTGGGAAAGTCCGACAGGCATATCGCCCAGCACGATGCGTTTGATCACCATTGCGTTGGTGACCGACGTTTCGTTTGAATGGCTGGCAACGGGACGAGGTGAACTGGAAGCGACCTCTGCTGCAATACCCAGCGAGAATGCAGAGCTGGTGGACGATCCATCGGAGCGGAGGCTGTTGCTCGCGTATCGATCCTGCCGCGCAGCCACCCGCAAACTGGTATTGCAGATAGTGGAGGCGCAGAAGATTCCACAGTTCTGATCTTCGGCGGCGACCGAGGGTTCAATCGGCGCCGCCTTTCCGATAGGCATGCCACTTCTTGTGGGAGCGGTGTAAACCGTGGAGCTGGCATCCCGGATGTATCAAGGCAATTCTTGCTTCTGACTGGGCGCCCGCTTCGCGGCTGGCACAGCTCCCACAAAAGTCGGCAACTCCTGCATCAGCTGCCAAAGAAAAGCCGGCACAAGGCCGGCTCTGCTTTGACGCATGCGGGTTGGTAATCAACCCGCGCGGTCGGCTTCCATCTGCTTGCGGATCTGCGCATCGACCGCGGCAATCGCGGTCATGTTCAGCACGCGGCGCGAGCTGGCACTGCTGGTGAGGATGTGCACCGGCTTGGTCATGCCCATCAGGATCGGGCCGATCGCCACGCCATTGGTGAACACGCGCACCAGGTTGTAGGCGATGTTGGCCGCTTCCAGATTGGGCAGCACGAACAGGTTGGCACGGCCCTTGAGCGTGCTGTTTGGCAGCAGCTTTTCGCGCAGTGCCTCATCCCATGCGGTGTCGCCCTGCATCTCGCCGTCCACATTCAAGCGCGGGTTGCGCTTGAGCAGCGCTTCGCGCACCTGACGCATTTTCAGCGCGTCCTTGGAATCGTGACTGCCGAAGTTCGAATGCGACAGCAATGCGATCTTCGGTTCGATACCGAACAGCTTCATGCGGAACGCCGCCTGCAGCGTGGATTCGACGATCTGCTCGACGCTGGGATCTTCCTGCACGTGCGTGTCGACGAAGAAGAACACGCCCTGGTTGTTGATCACGCCGGTCATCGCCGAGGTCGAGCTGACCTTGGCCTCCAGCGGAATCACGCTTCGCACATAGCCCAGCTTCTTGTGGAAGCGGCCAACCAGGCCCGACAACATCGCATCGGCCTCACCGCGGGCAACCATCACCGCCGCGATCAGGGTTGGACGCGAACGCATCAGGTTCTTGGCCGCGGCCACGGTGACGCCCTTGCGGCCGGTCATCTCGTGGTAGTACTGCCAGTATTCGTTGAAGCGGGGGTCGTCATTGATGTTGGTGATTTCGAAATCGACACCGGCACGCATGCGCAGCGCCAGCCGCTCGATGCGGGCCTCGATCACGTCCGGACGGCCGATCAGGATCGGGAAGGCAACACCTTCGTCGATCACGTTCTGCACCGCCTGCAGCACCACTTCTTCTTCGCCCTCGGCATAAACCACGCGCTGCTTGTCCGAACGTGCACGGTCATAGACCGGCTTCATGAACAGACTGGTGCGGTAGACGAACTGGGCCAGTTTGTCGCGGTAAGCACCCATGTCGGCGATCGGGCGGGTAGCAACGCCCGAATCCATGGCGGCCTGGGCCACGGCGGCCGACAGCTCAACCAGCAGGCGGCGATCGAACGGACGCGGGATCACATAGTCGCGGCCGAAGCTGGGCACGTCACCGCCATAGGCGGCGCCAAGATCAGAAGCTTCCTTGCGGGCCAGCGCAGCAATCGCGCGCACGCAGGCGACCTTCATTTCTTCGTTGATGGTGGTAGCGCCAACATCCAGCGCACCGCGGAACAGGTACGGGAAGCACAGCGCGTTGTTGACCTGGTTCGGGTAGTCCGAACGGCCGGTACCCATGATGATGTCCGAACGCACCGAATTGGCGTCTTCCGGCAGGATTTCCGGATAGGGATTGGCCAGGGCGAAGATCACCGGGTCACGCGCCATGCTGGCGACCATGTCCTTGCTGAGGATGCCGCCAGCCGACAGGCCCAGGAAGATGTCCGCGCCATCGACGATCTCGGCCAGCGTGCGCTTGTCGGTATCGCGGGCGTAGCGGGCCTTTTCCGGGTCCAGATCGGTACGGCCGGTGTGGATAACCCCATCGCGGTCATAGGCCAGGATGTTTTCCGGCTTCAAACCCAACGAAACCAGCATGTTGACGCAGGAGATACCCGCAGCGCCCATGCCGGTGGTGGCCAGCTTGACCTCTTCGATCTTCTTGCCGGTGATCACCATGGCGTTGAGGACAGCCGCACCGACGATGATCGCGGTGCCGTGCTGGTCGTCATGGAACACCGGGATGTTCATCCGCTCGCGCAGCTTGCGCTCGACGACGAAGCACTCCGGTGCCTTGATGTCTTCCAGGTTGATGCCGCCGAAGGTCGGCTCCAGCGAGGCGATGATCTCGACCAGCTTGTCCGGGTCGTTCTCGTTGACTTCGATGTCGAACACATCGATGCCGGCGAACTTCTGGAACAGCACACCCTTGCCTTCCATCACCGGCTTGCCGGCCAGCGGGCCGATGTTGCCCAGGCCCAGCACCGCAGTGCCGTTGGTGATCACGCCGACCAGATTGCCGCGCGCGGTCATCTCGCTGGCCATGGCCGGGTCTTCCATGATCGCTTCGCAGGCATGGGCCACACCCGGCGAATACGCCAGCGACAGGTCACGCTGGGTCAACATGGGCTTGGTAGCCACCACCTTGATCTTGCCGGGCGGCGACATCCGGTGATATTCGAGGGCGGCCTGCTTGAAATCTTCGTTGGACATCGAGTTGTGAGCGCTAATGGGCAAGAAGGACGGGAGATGATAACGCCGTTAAGGCAGTTGGACCTGTCGCTATGCTGTCGCAGTCATGCTGCAACCGCACAATTCCGAGCACCCAGCGCGCCTGCAGCTCCGCAAGTTTCCACCCTGACGATGACAAGCCCGGGACGCCTGAAAACTCGCGGCACCGCCTGCCCGCACGCAACCACAAAGAGCACAACTGCGCTTGTAGAGCCGGGCGATGCCCGGCTGGGGCATTGTCGAACAACCTTCCACTGTAGAGCCGAGCCATGCTCGGCTGGGACATTGCCGAAGAACCTTTCACTGTAGAGCCGAGCCATGCTCGGCTGAGGCATTGCCGAAGAACCTTCACTGTAGAGCCGAGCCATGCTCGGCTGGGGCATTGCCGGTAACGCCTCTGCCGAGCATGGCTCGGCACTACGCTGGATCTTCGGAGGGCCGGCAGCACTCCGATCTGTTGCGGGGTAGCCGACTGGACTGGACCGACAGCCGGCGCCGTGATGAACTGCACTGGCGGACGCTGCGCTACACCGGCGTACTCGCCGGCCGTGCCTTGCTGCCCCTTCCAAACCCCAGCGTCCGACTCCCAGCTCGATTCGGACTGACAGGCATCAGGCTTACAAGAAAATAATTTTCACGTATTCTCCACCTTTCGCCCCAATAGCCACCCATAATCCCGGGTGACCACGGCAAGAGGCAGGATTCGTGCAGGAAAATTACTTTCATTCCGAAGCAGTTCTAGGCGGCAAGGGGCTCCCCAGTGGTGGCCGCTGGACCCCGGCATCGATTGCCGCAGCCGCGCCATCGATTCTTGCAGAGCAGCTGAGCCTGCCCGCCGCCGTGCTCAGCGCCTCGGCGCTGCAGCACAACCTGCAGTGGATGCGTCAGTTTGCGCAGGCCTATGGCTGCCAGCTGGCGCCGCACGGCAAGACCACCATGAGCCCGACCCTGTTCCGCATGCAGCTTGATGCCGGTGCCTGGGGCATCACCCTGGCCACCGCGCCACAGACCGTTGCCGCCCATGCCGAGGGCGTGCAGCGCGTACTGCTGGCCAACCAGCTGGTCGGCAAGGGCAACTTCGAGCTGATTGCCTCCCTACAGCAGCGCGATCCCGGCTTCTGGTTCGCCTGCGTGGTGGACTCTGCCGCCAATGTAGCTGCGCTGGGCAGCTACTTCAGTGCGCGCGGGCAGCAGATCAAGGTGTTGCTGGAGATTGGCCTGGCTGGTGGCCGTACCGGCGTGCGCGATGACGCCCAGGCGCAGGCCGTGCTGGACGAAATTGCGCGTTGGCCGGATGCGGTCGCGCTGGTCGGCGTGGAAGTCTATGAAGGTGTCGCTGGCGATGAGCCCGGCGTGCGCGCCATGCTGCAGCGCAGCCTTGCGCAGTGGCAGGCGATCCGTGCCAATGGTGGTTTCAGCCAGATACCAGCCATCCTCAGCGGCGCCGGTTCCGCGTGGTTCGATGTGGTCGCTGAGGAATTTTCCGTGCTGGCCAATGATGCGGATGCGCAGATCGTGCTGCGCCCGGGCTGCTATCTCAGCCATGACGTTGGCATCTACCGGCAGGCCGCCGAGCGCATCCACGCCAGCAATCCGGTCGCGCGCGAGATGGGCAGCAGCCTGCAGCCGGCGCTGCGGCTATGGGCTTACGTGCAGTCGCGGCCGGAACCGGGCAAGGCCATCATCGGCCTGGGCAAGCGCGATGCAGCCTTCGATGCCGGTTTCCCCGTGCCTGCGCTGCACTATCGCCCTGGCGACGCGGCACCGAGCAACGCCGCCGCGCATTGGAAGGTCACTGCGATGATGGACCAGCACGCCTTCCTCGAACTGCAGGCCGACGATGACCTGCAGGTGGGCGACATGCTCTGTTTCGATATTTCCCACCCCTGCCTGACCTTCGACAAATGGCGCCACCTGCTGGTGGTCGATGACGCGCACCGCGTTGTCGGTGCTGTTTCCACGCAGTTCTAACCGCTTCCATCGAGCCTGTACGCATGACCGACGGTAATCTGCTGTTGATCTACGCCGCACTGTCGATCCTTGCACTGATCGTGCTGATCGCCCGCTTCCGACTCAACCCTTTCATCAGCGTCACCTTGGTATCGGTGGGCCTGGCGCTGTTTGCCGGCATGCCGGCACCGGAGATCCTGCCGGCCTATGAACAAGGTGTCGGCAAGACGCTGGGGCATATCGCATTGATCGTCGCGCTGGGCACCATGCTCGGCAAGATGATGGCCGAGTCCGGCGGCGCCGAGCGCATCGCGCGCACCTTGATCGCGCGTTTCGGCACCAAGAACGTGCACTGGGCGATGATGCTGATCGCTTTCTGCGTGGGCTTGCCGATCTTCTTCGAAGTCGGCTTCGTGCTGCTGATCCCGATCGTGCTCAATGTCGCCCGCCGCACCGGCGTACCGCTGCTGCTGGTCGGCCTGCCAATGGTGGCCGGCTTGTCGGTGGTGCACGGCCTGGTGCCGCCGCATCCGGCGGCGATGCTGGCGGTGAATGCCTATGGCGCCGATGTCGGCCGCACGGTGTTCTATTCGCTGTTGATCGGCTTGCCGACCGCCGCTGTCGCCGGCCCGGTATTCGCCAAGTTCGTCGCGCCACGGGTCAAACTGCCCGCGCACAACCCGATGGAAGCGGCGCTACTGGACGAAGGCCATGGCCGCATTCCCGACGAGCAGCTGCCCAGCTTCGGCATCACCCTGGCCACCCTGTTGCTGCCGGTAGTGCTGATGCTGCTGGGCGGCTGGGCCGACCAGATCGCAACGCCCGGCTCGGCGCTCAACCACGGCCTGCGTTTCATCGGCCATTCGGTGGTGGCGTTGCTGCTGGCGACCCTGATGAGCTTCATCACCCTGGGCCTGATGCGCGGCTTCAGCCGTGAGCAGATCCTCAAGTTCACCCAGGAATGCCTGGCACCTACCGCCGCCATCACCTTGCTGGTCGGTGCCGGTGGCGGCCTCAATGGCATCCTCGTGCATACCGGCGTTGCCGCGGAAATCATCGGCCTGTCGCAGCGCTTCGAGCTGTCACCGCTGTTGATGGGCTGGACCATGGCCGCCCTGATGCGTATCGCCACCGGCTCGGCAACCGTAGCGATGACCACCGCCTCCGGCATCGTCGCGCCGATTGCCGCTGCCATGGGCTATGCCCATCCCGAATTGCTGGTGCTGGCCACCGGCGCTGGCTCGGTGGTGCTGTCACATGTCAATGACGGTGGCTTCTGGCTGGTGAAGGAATACTTCAACATGACTGTCGCCCAGACCTTCAAGACCTGGACGGTGCTCGAAACCCTTATTTCCGTCATCGCCCTCTCGCTGGTGATGGCCCTCTCCATGGTGCTTTGAACATGTCGCAGAATACGTTCGATATCGTCTATGAGCTGCGCCAGCGCCAGCACGAGTTCAGCCCGGTGGAAGCGCGCATTGCTGCAGCCATCCTCGCCGACGTGGATGCCGCCGCGCAGTACGGCGTCAGCGAGCTGGCCGAACGCGCCGAAGTAAGCGCGGCCGCCATTTCGCGCTTCGCCAAGGCACTGGGCTGCGAGCATGTCCGCGAACTGCGCGCGCGCCTGGCCTCGGCCAGCGCGGTCGGCAAGCGCTTCCTGGAGCAGCAGAACGCACCGCCAGTGTCCGCGCTGTACGCGCAGATCTGCGATGACATCCAGGAAAGCCTGCGCCACAACATCGCCAACCTGAAGGAGGACGTGGTGCAGGGCCTGGCCGACGCGCTGTGCAAGGCGCGGATGATCCACATCTTCGGCCTGGGCGGTTGCTCCACCGTGTTCGCGCAGGAACTGCAGAGCCGTCTGGTGCGCTTCGGCCGCCCGGTCTCGGCCTGCAGCGACGCGCTGATGATGAAGATCATCGGCGCCACGCTGGGCCCTGAAGACCTGGTGCTGGTGTTGTCGGTCAGCGGTATCACCCCGGAAATCGTCTCCGCCGCCGATATCGCCCGTACCTACGGCGCCCGCATCGGCGCCATCACCCAGGCCGGCACCGCCCTGGCCGAACGCAGCGACTGGCTGCTGCCGATCCAGATCGAGGAAACGGATTTCGTGTTCAAACCTTCAGCGTCGCGCTACGCGATGATGCTGGCGATCGACGTGCTCGCCACCACCACCGCACTCAGCGATGCCAACGCCAACCACGAGCACCTGCGCCGTATCAAGCTGGCGCTGGACCGCCATCGCGGCGGTGATTCACGTCTGCCGTTGGGTGACTGATCCATGCATGATTTCTTGATACGCAATGCCCTGATCTTCGATGGCAGCGACCAGGCTGGCGTGCAGGGTGATGTGGCCATCTATGCCGGGCGCATCGTCGCGGTTGGCCAGCTTGGCGACACGGCGGCCGCCAATGTCATAGACGCGCAGGGCCTGGCCCTGGCACCGGGCTTCATCGATGTGCATACCCATGACGACCTGGAAGTTATTCGCAATCCGGACATGCTCAGCAAGCTGTCGCAGGGCGTGACCACCGTGGTAGTCGGCAACTGCGGCATCAGTGCCAGTCCGGTGCAGATCCGCGATCAGGTGCCAGACCCGATGAACCTGCTCGGCGATGCCGAGGATTTCCGCTATGCGGATTTCGCCAGCTACCGCAAGGCGGTGGACCTCGCCGGCCCTGCCGTGAACGTCGCCGCGCTGGTCGGCCACACTGCCCTGCGCCAGAACCACATGGACCGGCTGGACCGTGCCGCCAGCGACGACGAGATCGACGCGATGCGCACGCAGCTGCGTGACAGCCTCGCCCAAGGCGCACTCGGCCTGAGCAGCGGCCTGGCCTATGCATCGGCCTTCAGCGCCCCGTCGTCGGAAGTGGATGCGCTGGCAGCAGAGCTGCCGCGCGATGGCCTGTATGCCACCCACCTGCGCGACGAATTCGGCGGCATCCTCGATGCAATGGAAGAAGCCTTCCATGCCGCTCGTGCACCGCAGGCAGCGGTGCGCGTCTCGCACCTGAAGTGTGCCGGTGTCGATAACTGGGGACGCAGTGGCGAAGTGCTGGCCAGCCTGCACGCCGCTTCGGCCACCCAGGATGTCGCCTGCGACTGTTATCCGTACGCTGCCAGCGCTTCGACACTGGACTTGAAACAGGTCACCGACGCCTTCGACATTCTGATCACCTGGTCCGAGCCCGAACCCAGCCAAGGTGGCCGCTTGCTGGCCGCGATCGCCGCCGACTGGAATGTCTCACTGATGGATGCCGCAATTCGCCTGCAACCGGCCGGTGCGGTCTACCACGGCATGGACGAGGCCGATGTACGCCAGATCCTTGCCCATCCGCTGACCATGATCGGCTCCGATGGCTTGCCACGTGATCCGCGCCCGCATCCGCGGCTATGGGGCACCTTCCCGCGTGTGCTTGGCCATTACGCCCGTGATGAGCAGCTGTTCCCGCTGCATACCGCCGTGCACAAGATGACCGGCCTGCCCGCGTCGCGCTTCGCGATGGGCGCGCGCGGCTTCATCCGTGCGGGCTGGTGCGCCGACCTTGTGCTGTTCGACCCGGCACGGGTACGCGACACCGCCAGTTTCCACGACCCGATCCGCGCTGCCGAGGGCATCAGCGCGGTCTGGGTCAACGGCTGCCTGAGCTACGACGGCAAGCAGGTCGTTGCCCGCGCCGGCCGCTTTGTCTGCCCCGAGGCTGCCCCGGCAGCCTGAGTTGCAACCGCTGTACCCATTACAAAGGAATACCGATGAGTGACATCAAACGCTATGGCGCCGAAGGCGGCGTTGGCCAAGGCAAGCAGCACATGCCGTTCTCGCGCGCGGTCGAAGCCGATGGCTGGCTGTTCGTGTCCGGGCAGGTACCAATGCGCGACGGCGAACTGGTCGCCGGCACCGTGACCGAACAGTCGCATGTGGTGATCGGCAACGTACTGGCGATCCTGGCCGAGGCCGGCTACGGCCCCGAGCATGTCGTGCGCTGCGGCGTGTGGCTGGACGACGCCCGCGACTTCTACGCCTTCAATGGCGTGTTCAAGCATTACTTCGGCGAAAACCCGCCGGCCCGCGCCTGCGTCGAAAGCCGCATGGTGGTGGACTGCAAGGTGGAAGTGGATTGCGTGGCCTACAAGCGTCCGCAGCGCGACTGATCCGCCTGCAACGTTCGGCGGGGACACGCTTCGCTGTAGTGGGGGGGGGGGGGGGGGGGGGGGGGGGGGGGGGGGGGGCGAGGCGGCGCGGGGGGGGGGCGCCCGAGGCCCCCCCCCCCCCCACACCCCC